>VXRC01000009.1 GCA_009838645.1 Gemmatimonadota bacterium
CGGGGACACGTACCCACTCCTGGTCCCTGACTTCCGGTTCCAGCAGTTCAGTCTGCGTATCGGGCTGCGTACCGGGCTGTGTCACCACAGACATCTTTCCGGACTCCTGCCTCTCCCGGCGTCATTCACCCCAATCGATAAAAACGGCGGGCATTGTCGTGAAACAACTTTCGTCGGTCCTCTTCGGAGACGCCCTTCACCGCGTCGACGAGCGTCTCGAACCATGCCCGGAAGGTCGCCGCGAGCGTACAGACCGGCCAGTCGCTGCCGTACATCACCCGGTCGAATCCGAATATGTCGATCAGATGGTCGATGTAAGGTCTCAGGTCGTCCGCGGTCCAGTTTTCCTTCGCCCGGGTCACGAGACCGGAAATCTTGCAGACCGTGTTGGGAAACCCGGCCAGTTGGTTCATGTAGTCCGCCCACGGCGCGTAACCGTCCGCCGCGATATCCGGCCCTCCGCAGTGGTTGATGGCGTGGGTCACCTCGGGGGTCGCGCGAACCAGGGTCACCGACGCATCCAGCTGCGTGACGTTGGCGCATAGCTCAAAGGTGTAACCGTACTTGGGCAGCGCTTTTACGCCTTCGATCAGGGACGGCGAGCTGTAGAACGCCGGGTCTTCGTGATGCCAGGCCATGCGGCGGACGCCGACCACCAGGGGATAGTCCCCGGCCAGCCGCTCCAGGGTCTCCTCGCGTTCCTCCGATTCCAGGGGCGCCGTGGCGACGATCGCGCCGATCATGCCATCCTCGGCGGCTATGCGCACGAGCCGGTCCACCTCGGCCACCTCGACGCCGGGCGCGGGGTCCGCTTCAATATGTACGGATCGGGTGATATCGATGCCTTCGAACGCGGTCCGGTAGTCCTTCGGCCCATACCGCTGTCGTAGGGCATCGAATCCTTCCAGCCAGGGATAGCTCAGTTCGGCCGTATCCCAGAGATGCTGATGCGCATCGATGATCTGCAAATTACACCTCCCGTTTTTGAGCGTTATTCCGCCGAACCGTAACTGTTGAATATCGTCTCGATCCAGCGCGCTTCCGGGACGAAGTCGCTCGCGTAGCCGGACCACTCTTCCGGCAGGCCCGCCGCCTTGATCTCGTCGAGGGTTTTCCCCTCCGCCATCATCGCACGGACAGCATCCGTAGTCGCTACGAGCATGCCGTGGTAAGTCCGCAGGTCCGCCCGGTCGCCCAGATCGCCGTGTCCCGGTATGACCCGGGTGTCCGGTCCGATGATTTCCAGCACCCCGGCGATATTGCGGATCAGTCCGTCCACCGAACCACCGCTGCGCAGATCCACAAAGGGGAACCGTCCATTGAAAAAGGTATCCCCCATATGCACCACGTCCGATTCCGTGAAGTAGACGTAACTGTCGTTGTCCGTGTGTGCGCCGGGCATATGCACCAGCCTGATCTCTTCCCCGTTGAAGTGGACCGAGACCTCCTCGTCGAAGGTGATCACCGGCCAGCCGTCCTTCACCATGGCGGGTATGGTCTGGACACCCCGCTGCTGCGGCGTGGACAGCCGTTTGCGGACGTTGGTGTGGGCGATGATGGTCGCCTCCAGGCCGAAGATGGGGTTGCCGCCGACATGATCGCCGTGAAAATGGGTGTTCAGGACGAACTTGAGGGGCCCCGCGTGCAGGCCCCGGAGGGCGGATTTGATCTTGTCGGCCAGCGGCGCGTACTGGTCGTCGATGATCAATACGCCGTCTTCGCCGACCGAAACGCCGATGTTTCCACCGCTGCCGGTCAGCATGTAGATGTTTCCGACGACGGGATGGGCTTCGACGACTACCTCATCCCAATTCTGCTGTGCATCGGCTGGACCGGACTCAGCCAAAACGAAGAACAACACCGAAAAACACCTGAGTGCCGGTTTCATATCCTTACTCCTTGTGCGTTGCTCTCGAAGAGCCCGGACAGTGTCCGGATTCATACCAAACGGACGCCTGTAAATTGACTCCATCTATTCGACCATAAGGGTAAGGGCAATCAGACAGGTTGTCACGGAATAACGTGATCCTCTCAGCCTGTCCCTCGGTAGAAAGTCTCCGCGGTCTTACAGGTTACAAACAAGGCGCCCAACATCAGGGCAAGGAAGAGGTACATCGGCCACGACGGGGCGTACCACCACGCCAGCGTGAAGAAGACGGCGCTCAGGCACGTGCCGGGCAGGACCATCTTGTTGTACGCGACCTTGAACAGTACAAGGACGCACAACCCGAAGAAACCTTTCAGGATCAGTCCCCAAAATGTCCCCGGCAGCGCCAGAATCACGACGATGCAGAAGCAGATGAACAGGAGCAGTACTACGGGGAGTAAACGGTTCATTGCTCGAGTAGCAAGTTCGGCTGGTAGTAACTTTCAGCGTCCAGCGGCGGCCCGGAAACACCGTCAATCCACGATGAAGCGCTTTCCGCGATGGTCGCGTTCAGGTCCGCCCGTTCCAGCCAGTCAATGAACTCCCACACGGCCTGAACGTGGACACCATAGTCTTCATGGGTGTCGACCCTGCCGATGACCACCTCGTCGTCCAGGATCTGTACCGTGATCCCCGCATATTGCACGGCCACGATGTAGCCATGGTGGTCGAACACCGGACTGCCGCTCGTCCCGCCGGTCAGTGACATGTTGTAATGAACGACGCGGCCGGTGTTCCGGGGATCGCTGTCAAACGCCGCATCGTAGAAGGGCCGGAGCGAACTGAGCGTGCCCTCCCGGAAGGTAGCCAGCGGCAATACGTCATTCTGCAACGGGGGATAGGCCGGAAAGCCAAGTGATCCCAGAGGTTGACCGATGCGCAATCCTCCGGTAAGGTCCCTCGGCAAAAACGCGGGGAGTTCGTGGGGCAGTTCTTCTCCGAGGACGATCAAAGCCACGTCGGGCGATTCAACCGTGCCATCGTATTCCGGGTGGGTGAAGTGCCGATTCCAGGTGTATGTTTCGCTTCCGCCGACCAGCGTACCGGACCTGGTGGCGAAGGGGCGTGGATTGCGACTCCGCAGCCTGGGGTCGGACAGCAACTCGTCGATGCGATCGGTCACGTGCGCGGCGGTCCACAACCTGTCCGTGTAGTACGCGCGGAAGGCTGTTCCGAGCACCCTGTTGCCGTCGTTCAGCGTGATGCCGATGGCATAGATCGCGTCGTAGAGGTTACCATCCTCGATCACGTCCGCCCAGTTAAGCGTCTCCCCCTGCGGACCGACGGGACCCTGTTCGCCCGGATCGCCCTGCTCGCCAGGCTCGCCCTGCGGACCGACGGGACCCTGTTCGCCCGGATCGCCCTGCTCGCCAGGCTCGCCCTGCGGACCGGCCGGGCCCTGCTCACCCGGTTCGCCCTGCGGACCGACGGGACCCTGTTCGCCCGGATCGCCCTGCGGACCGGCCGGGCCCTGCTCGCCCTGCGAACCCGTCGGGCCTTGCTCACCCGGTTCGCCCTGTGGACCGGCTGGACCCTGCTCACCCTGCGAACCCGTCGGGCCTTGCTCGCCCTGCTCGCCCTGCGGACCGGCCGGGCCCTGCTCGCCCGGTGGACCGGCCGGGCCCTGCTCACCGTGCGAACCCGTCGGGCCTTGCTCACCCGGTTCGCCCTGCGGACCGGCCGGGCCCTGCTCGCCCGGTGGACCCGTTTCGCCGCGTTCTCCCTGGGGACCGGGAACACCGGGTTCGCCCTGGACACCCGTTTCGCCCTGGGGTCCTACGATCCCCTGCGGACCCGAAACGCCTTGTGGACCCGGAGGGCCCAGTACGCCCGCTGGACCGACCGGACCCCGTTCTCCCTGGCATGCAACGACCAGAAGAGACACCGTCAGTAAGAACGCTCTAAGCGACACCCGATTTTCCATGTTTCGTCCTGGTACACCGGGTTACGGAAGCCACGTTTCTCCGTTCCAGTTTTTGGGGAAGGCCTGATACTCCGTATCTGGTGACGACTGCGTGTCTGCTTCGACGGTATCGGTATCGTTCAATCCGTCGAAGGTAACGGTAGCATCCACGCTGGCAAGAAAGTCCAGAAGGTCCCACGCCAACGAGATGTTTATACCGAAGTTCTCGTGCGTATCTATAGCCGCCAGGAACTCCAGCTCTTCTTCCTCCTCTTCTTCACCTTCGCCTTCACCCCCTCCCTCACCTTCGTCCTCTTCTCCCTCACCTTCGCCTTCTTCCTCGTCTGGATACTCTTCCTCTTCTTCAGGATAAGGAACAAGTTGAACGATCCCGGCGTGGTTTATCGCGATGATGAACCCCTGGTGATCGAAGACCGGGCTTCCGCTCGTTCCACCGCGCGTCGCCAGGTTATAGTGGACCAAATGGCCGGTGTTTATGGGAAAATCGAGAAAGGACTCGTTGTAGAACGGCCGGAGGGCACTGATCGTCCCTTCCTTGAAACTGGCCAGGGGAAGCAGGGCGTCGGCAATCGTGGACATTCTCGGAAAACCGAGCGTTCCCACCGGCTGCCCGGCGCGCAGTTCGTCGGTGAACTCCCGGGGCAGAAAAACCGGCGAAGGATGGTTTATCGTACCGTTGATTTCGATCAGGGCGACATCCGCGGACATGACGGTACCATCGTACTCGGGGTGAATAATGTACGGCCTCCAGAAATAGGTCTCATCTCCGCCAATGAGCGTGCCCGTACGGGTAACGAAAGGGACAGGGTTCAATTCCGCGACTTCAGGGTCACGAATGAGTTCCACGACTTCTGTCACCACGTGGGCATTCGTCCACAGCTTGTCGGTGAAATACGCACTGAAAGCGGTTCCACCGGTAAACGGTCCTTCGTCGGTCAACACGCCGACTATGTAAATGGCATCCTGCAGGTTTCCCGTCTCGATGACATCCGCCCAGTTGAGCGTTACACCGGCGTCTCCCTGCTCCCCCTGCTCGCCTTGAGGTCCCTGAGGACCCTGCTCGCCCTGAGGACCCTGCACGCCCTGGGATCCCTGGACCCCCTGAACGCCTTGCGCCCCCTGTACACCCTGCACGCCCTGCTCACCCTGCACGCCCTGATCGCCCCGTGGACCCAGTGGTCCCTGATCGCCTTTGCACGCCACCAGGACGAATGCGAATACGAACGCCATGATCGTTAAACTACGCACGAATCCCATCCTTTCTATTTGAAGTGTACTGTTATTGTTCCGGCTAAACATCCAGTATTCCCCATGTATCCGGATTTAGTTTGATTTTACAATATTTCGCCTCAATTACAAGGAATTACTATGTTCCCTGCCATATTCTGTTAGACACATGTCGGGCGCTTAGGATAGATTGTCCTGAGCCCGAAGCTCTGGCAGGACGCTGCCGACATACGCGCCACGCGGCGAATCACGTCCGCAGTGGAAAACTGAACCTTTACGAGGAACTTCTCTATGCCTCCTCCGGATTGCCCTACCTATGACAGCATAAGTGTCCGGCCCCTGATCAACTGCAAGGGTACGCTGACCATGTACAGCGGATCGGTCATGCTGCCGGAAGTCCGGCGGGCCATGGCCGAAGCGTCCAGGAAGTACGTGCATATCGAAGAACTCATGGAAGGCGTCGGACGGCGAATAGCCGAAATCATGCAGGCGGAATCCGGCCTGGTGACCAATGGATGCGCCGCGGCGCTTTGCCAGGTAACCGCCGCCTGCGTGGCCGGAACGGACCCTGACCGGATCGGCAGGTTGCCGGACACTTCGGGCATGAAGAACGAGGTCATTACGCTCAGGACGCATCGCCATGTCTACGACCACGCCATTCGCATGGTGGGGATCACGCTCGTGGAAGTGGACGACGACCCGGATAGCCTGCGGGCCGCCTTCAACGAACGCACCGCCAAGGTCGCCCTGTTCGGCGACCGCGCGGGCGACGGCGTAATGACCGTTGCCGAGATCGTCGGCATCGCCCATGACCATGGCGTTCCCGTTTTCGTGGACGCGGCCGCGGAACGACCGGATGTGCCCAATCCGTACCTGGCGGACGGCGTGGACGCCGTGGCCTACAGCGGAGGGAAGTGCCTCCGGGGACCGCAGGCCTCCGGGCTGGTCCTCGGCCGACGCGACCTGCTGTGGGCGGCTTTCATGAACGGTGCCCCGCATCATTCCATCGCGCGCCCGATGAAGGCCGGCAAGGAGGAGATCATGGGGCTGCTGGCCGCCGTGGAGCAGTGGGTTCAGAGAGATCACGAAGCGGAATGGAAGGCATGGGAAGGATATCTTCAGACCGTGATCGATGCGGTCGGGGCACTACCGTCCATGCGGACGTCGATCCGGCAACCGGGCCGGTCCAACGTCGCGCCGGTCTTGCACATGAACTGGGAGACCTCAAAAATCGGCATCGATCCGGACGAAGTCGTGCGCCTGTTGTCCGAAGGCGAACCCCGCGTCGAAATGGGTGGGGGCGCCGGCCTGTCCATCATGCCATATATGATGGAGCCCGGCGAGGATGCCCTGGTGGCCGCACGACTCAGGGAAATCCTGGAACCGCGGGTAAAGTGAAACAGAGTATGGACGCCGTGGCGGCCGCGCACCTGCGGGAGATTCTCGAACCAGGGGTTACGAACAGTCGGGGGCAGGTATCATGAAAGTCATAGTCGATCTGTGCGTGGTGCCCATCGGGGTTGGCGTATCGGTATCCGATCACGTCGCGGCCTGCGAAAGGGTGCTGAGAGAGGCAGGACTCAAGACCTTCATGCATGCATACGGCACCAACATCGAAGGAGAATGGGAAGAGGTGTTCGAGGCCGTGAAGCGATGCCACGAGACGGTGCACGAAATGGGCGCACCGAGGATTTCCACGACCATCCGCCTGGGTACGCGAACCGACCGCGCGCAGACCATGGAAGAGAAGATCGAGAGCGTCCAACAGAAGCTGAAGGAAGAAGGACCCGGTGATGCCGGTTGATTTTCTGTCCAACGGAAGCTCATGGGCCGGAGCTTGAACGACCCGGCAGTATGACTCCTGAAACATGACACCGCGTCGAAACGAATAACGCCGGCCATGTGTATCACGGCGACCGTTAGTTGCCGACAGGTTCGCTGATGTGGCCGAAGAGCCGCTGTATGCGCTTCACGTGCATTTTGGGGAGCGGACCTTTGGCGATGCTCTTGATGTTCTGTTCGATCTTGTCCAGGGTCACCGCGCTGCAGACCGCGGTGGTGACGCCCTCGGTGTAGGCCACGAACCGGTACGCCGCTTCGACCAGTGAATCCACATCGGGATCTTCGAGCAGGAAGTCGTACGGTGAATGGGGGTCGATGGACTCGTCCAGCAGTTCCTGATCCTGCAGTTCTTCGATCGTGGCGGCGAGCCGCGCCGGGTCCTTGAAGATGTTGCGCACCGAAAAGATGTTCATGACGCCCACGTCGTATTCCGTGCAATAGGGAAAGACCGTATGCCGGGCTGACTGGTTGAGCATGCTGTAGGCGATCATGACGACGTCCAGCTTTCCGGTCGGCACCGCGGCCCGCAACCAGGCATGGGCGCCGTCGGTCAACGCGGTCTCGCTGGAACCGAGGAAACGGATCTTGCCCTGCCGGCAGAGCCGTTCAAGCACCGGGAACGATTCGTTGATCATGTCATCGAAATCCGCCTTCTCCGTGGCGGCGATCAACGCTACGTCAATCTCGTCCACGCCCAGGCGGCGCAGGCTGGTCTCGATGGATTCGGTAATGTGCCGCGGATTCATCAGGATCGGCCCGCTTTCCTCGTCGAACTGCGAGAGTACAACCCGCGTGGCGACGTAGTACCGGTCGCGCGGTATGCCTCGAAAGGCCCGCCCGAGGATCGCCTCGGCTTCAAGGTAGCCCGGAGACGTATCGAAGAGGTTGATGCCCAGGTCCAGGACCCCGTGGACGAGCCGGTGCATCTCCGGCTCGGTCAGCGGAGGATCGCTGGTCTGCCCCAGCCGGTTGAAACCGCCGGATCCCATGCTCAGCGTAGAAACATTCAAACCGGTGCGTCCCAGGGGGCGGTACGAAATCATATCAACTCCTGCCGGTGTTGCATTTGGTGAGAATCGACTTTACAAAACGGCCGGTTTTGAATATCGATCTTGAATCGCGGTTCAGCTTCAGTAACCGCCTTCATTGATACACTGATACACTCTAAGAGGATGGAACGGTCATGTCAACCGTCGAAGACCTGGTCAAGCGGATCAGCATCGAGGGCTGGTGCGTCGTAGACGGCGTGATACCCCCCGAAGAAGTGGTGAAAGTCCGCGACAGCCTGGTCGCCACGGCGAATGGCCGGCCCGAGGACCTGGAAAACGGCCGGCATGCCGTTCGTGGGATCATCGCCTACGACCCGGCGATCGCCCCGTACCTGTCCGACGATCGAATCCTGGGGGTCACCGAAGCGTTTTTCGGCCAGCACGTCCGCATATCCATGACCACGGGTGTCATTCTCCACCCCGGATTTCCCCGGACGGACAATCCGGGCGGGGGCCTGCACTCGGACTGGCCTTTCGGTCAGGGCTACGACTATCGCATCCCGGCGCCTTATCCCGACGCGCCGCTGCTGCTGACCAGCCTCTGGATGCTCACGCCCTTCACCCGGGAGAACGGCGGCACGGTACTGGTGCCCGGAAGCCACAAGGCGGGCAATAACCCGACGGGTGACAGCAGCCTGGTGCCTGGAACGACGCACCCATCGGAAATCCAGGCCGAAGGGAGACCGGGAAGCGTGCTGCTCTTCGACAGCCGGACCTGGCATATCAACGGACATAACCACAGCGACGAGACCCGTATGGCGATCATCGCCCGTTACGCGGCCTGGTGGTTCAACCTCAACCCGATTATACCCGGCCTTTCGGACTTCGAACGCGATGCGGCCAACCGGGGATTCAGACCGGACGACGTCGTGCCGCTGACACCGGAGCAGTACGACGCGCTGCCTGAACGCACCAGGCCCCTGTTCCATCACATCGTCGTCGGGCAGCGGATCCTTCCGACCTAGGCCTGCCGACCCGGACACCGGCCGCCGGAACGGTACATAATCCAGGCACTGTCCGCCGTAACGGTCCACGCCTCCGGCTTGAGGAATCCATGAAACATAGCAACCGACCCAACGTCGTCTTAATCTGCGCCGACCAGCTTCGCGGCGACACCCTCGGCATCGCGGGCCACCCCGTGGTCCACTCGCCCGGCATCGACGCCCTCGCCCATACCGGACACTACTTCCCCCGCGCAGTCTCGGAGGTTCCCTCCTGCGTGGGCGCCCGCCGGACGCTCTTCAGCGGGCAGTGGCCGGTCACCCACGGCATGGTCGGTTTCGACGACATGGCGTCGTGGGACGAGCCGGACACGCTCTGCAGGGTCTTCCGGCGCAATGGCTACAAGACCTACTGTATCGGAAAGAGACATGTCTATCCCCAGGACGAACCCTACGGATTCGACCGGATCGTCGCCCACGAGGAAGGCCGGTACCTGTCTCCCGGATACCGCGACGACTACCTGGACTGGCTGGCCGAACAGGGATGGGGCGACTTCGGCCTGTTCAGTGCGGGCGTGACCAACAACGGGTACACGGCCCGTCCCTGCGTCTTCCCCGAGGAATTCCACGTGACCACGTGGACGGCCACGCAGGCCATTCGCGTCATGGACGAACACGTCCGGGACCACGGCCGGGACACGCCATTCTTCCTGTTCGTGTCCTTCAGCAAGCCCCATCCGCCCTGGGACCCGCCCGCGTTCTTCTTCGAGCGGTATGCCAACGACCCCGATCTGCCCGAACCGGCCATGGGCGATCCGTCCCGTTACGTGGGCGGGCGCATGTCCTTTGTAAAGGCCCACGGCCCCTTCCCGGAAGCCGAGTATCTACCCCTGTCCCCCCGGAACGTCCGGCGGGCCCGGGCGGGCTACTACGGCTGCATCGATCACGTGGACACCCAGATCACACGGTTCACCTATCACATGTGGCGCATGCTCCAGCTGCGCAACCTCGTCTTCGCCTTCGTCGGCGACCACGGCGACATGATGGGCGACCACCATTACTGGGCCAAGTCGTACGGGTACGAGGGATCGATCCGCGTGCCCTTCGTCCTGAACTTCCCCGCGCAGATGGATCTCCCCGCGGGCGCCCGGTACCCCGAGACGACCGTGGGCCTGGCCGACCTGATGCCTACGCTGCTCGACGTGTGCGGCCTGCCCGCGCCCGGCCGCATGGACGGCCGATCGCTCATGCCGCTCGTGCGGGGCGAAACGGACCGGCTGGACCGGGAGCGGCTGCACGCCGAACACCTCGAATTCGGCCATTACCTTGTCGGCCACCGGGACAAGTTCATCTGGCACTACCGGACCGGGCAGTTCGAGTACTACGACCTCCAGGAAGATCCGCTCGAGTGCCGGAACCTGTACGATGATGATCCTTCCAGGGCCCGGGCCCTTCGCGACCAGTTGCGGGGCCTGATCGTGGACCAGGGACGGGAGAAGGATTTCATGCGCGACGGGGACTTAAGCAACGAAGTCGCGCAGCGCCACACGCACGAGTTTCCGCCCTACGCCGTATAGGGATAGCTGTCGCGTCAGCCGCAGCCTGGGCCGGTTCTGCCGGTCAGGTCCAGCAGGTTTTTGAGCCATGTGGGTTGCCGGGACCTTCCGCTGGATTTTTTGGTGAGATGCAAAATGGAAAAGCCTTTCGAGCCCGCCTATGACCGCGGGGGGCTGCGTCCCCGTTATCCCGAATCGATTCCGCCCGGGAAGATTCGCGAGAAGCTGCTCGAGCTGTTCGGCATGGCTGACATTCCGGAAAAGGTCGATTATTCCGTGGGCCGCTCCCGGGTGGAAGACGGCATCCGGCTCACCGACCTTACCTATGCCAATTCCCACGGGGAGACGGTCCCGGCCATCCTGATCGAGCCCCTGAACGACCCGGCCGAACACCTCCCGGGCGTGGTCTGCTTACCGGGCACGGGCGGGTCGGCCGAGCGCATGGCCCTCGAACGGTTCTACAAGGACGGTCCGAACGAGCCGCCGCTCTTTGGATGGGCCCGGGAGCTTGCCCGGCGGGGCTACGTCGCGCTGGCCATCTCGCCCAAGGGCTGCCACGGCCGGGGCACGAACGAGGTTTCCTGGTACATTGAGCTCAAGCACCTGCTCGCTTACGGCATCTCGCAGATGGGACTGCTCGTGGAAGAAGCGCTCAGAGGCGTCCGTGTGCTCCAGGTCCAGGACCGGATCGGGGCCAACAAGGTGGGATTGACGGGCATGTCCCTGGGCGGCAACGCGACGTGGTACGCCATGGCCTGCGCTCCGTGGCTGGCGGCCGGCGTCCCCGTATGCGGCGGCGTGGGACAGTTGGAGCGCGTCATAAGGGAAGGCGACCTGTACCGGCACAGCGCCTACTTCTACGTGCCCCACATGCTCCGCTACTTCGACCATCCCGAAATCGTCGCGAATTGCATCGCGCCCCGGCCCTTCATGATGGTAGCGCCCACGTCTGACGAGGACATGCCGAAGTCCGGGGTCGACGAACTCAAACGCGTGGTGGCGCCGGTATATCGCGACGCCGGGGCGGCTGACTGCTTCCGCGTCTACCAGCCCGATGGCAACCACGTCTTCCGATTCGAGTACTTCGAGTGGATGGTGGCCTGGTTCGATCGGTTTATCAAGGGCGAATGCGCTTGACGGCAATCGGATTCCGCCCTAACTTCAACTGCGTTCCCTTCAACATGTTGCAGGCAGGATGACATCGTGAGCGAATCTGCCAGAGCTCCTAACGAATCGGGCGACTCCCCGGAAGTCGTCGGTCCGGATCATACCGTGCTTGCCGACGAGGAAGTGCTGACCGAGGGACCGCAGTACAACGCGCCGCCCCCGAAGAAGCGCGTGAAGTGGTACCGGTGCCGCGTCACGCGGGAACAGCTCGCCAGCCTCAACAAACGCAGCGATTTCCTGGGATTCGTACAGACCCTCGGCTATCTCGCCGTCCTTGCGGCGGGGGCTGGAGCCGCAATCTACTCCTCTCTCTACTGGCCGTGGTACGTTACTTTGCTCCTGGTGTTCATCAACGGCCACTTCTGGCATTTCCTGGTGAACGGCTTTCACGAACTGGTCCATGATTCCGTCTTCAGAACCCGCTGGCTGAACCGCTTCTTCCTCCGCGTGTATTCCTTCCTGGGGTGGCACAACCACCACCATTTCTGGGCGAGTCACACCGAGCATCACAAGTACACCCTGCACCATCCGGACGACCAGGAGGTGGTCCTTCCCGCGAAATTCGACATGCGGAACATGTGGAAGTGGTCGATCGTCAATTACCGTTATCCCTACGACCTGGTGAAGGGCAGGTTGGCGGCCGTCGCGGGCAAGATACCGGACGACCGCTGGTCGCAGGAGCTTTTCCCGGAAGGCGACCCGGAGCGGCGGCGGGCCTATACCAACTGGGAAAGGGTGATGTTCACCGGCCACGTCCTGATTGCAGGCGTGTCTCTGCTCTTCGGTCTCTGGGTCGTACCCCTGGTCATTACCTTCCCGAAGATGATCGGCGCGTGGCTCCAGTTCCTGTGCAACGCGACCCAGCACGTGGGCCTGCAGGACGAAATCCCCGACTTCCGCCTGTGCTGCCGAACGTTTTATATCAACCCCGTCCTGCAGTTCCTGTACTGGCACATGAACTACCATACCGAGCACCACATGTACGCGGCGGTCCCCTGCTACAAACTGGGCAGGCTCCACCGGCTCATCAAACACGAAATGCCTCACTGCACCAGCGGTTTATGGGAAACCTGGAAGCAGATCATCCAGATCATGGACCGCCAGCAAGTGGAACCCGATTATCAGTTCATCGCCGAACTCCCGGCGACCGCGCCATCACCCGCGACCGCACCCGCACCGGCGAACGCGTCCGCACCCGCGCCCCCTTCCGCACCCCGGAATTCCGCATGAAAATCACTGGCATCAGGTTGTTCGTACTCGAAGATCCCGACCAGCCGCAATACTATCACGTACTGAAGCAGGTCCCCGGCCTGAGGCGCACGCAGTATACCCACGGCAGCAGATCCCATCCCAAAACCGGAAATCTGCGGCAGCACTTCATCCGGGTCGAGACCGATGAGGGCATAGAAGGCACGTGCACGACCACGATGGACGGCGAGCAGGTGGAGATCCTGCGGACGCAGGTGATGGGAAAGAACCCGCTGAACCGCGAAGAGCTGTTCCAGTTGCTTCACAAGGGCACGCGGTGGCTTTACCAGAGACCCGGCTGGTTCGGCGATTTCGACAACTGTTTGTGGGACATCGCGGGCAAGAAGGCGGGCCTGCCGGTCTACGCCCTGATCGGCCGGGTCCGGGACCGGTTCCCGGTGTATCTGACCGGGGGTGATTCCGATATCGAGACCTACCTGCAGATGATCGAGGACGGCAGGGAATACGGCGTAAACGCCTACAAGTTCCACACCTACAAGGGCGGCAAGGCGGACATCCCGATCTTCCGGGAAGTCCGGAGGATCGTCGGTCCCGACTACCTGCTGCTGAACGACCCGGTCTGTTCCTACACGCTGCAGGAAGCCATCGAGGTGGGACGGGTCATGGAGGAACTGGACTTCGTCTGGCTGGAAGAACCGATGCACGAACACAAGGAGCATCAGTACCGGGAACTGTGCCGGGAGCTGACCATACCGGTGATGGGGAACGAAACGTTGATGCACGACCTGGGCATTTCGACCCAGCGGCTGATTTCAGGGGCGACCGACCTGCTGCGCGCCAACGCGCGGCATGGGACCACGCAGGTCCTCAAGATGGCCCATTTCGCCGAAATGTACGACACCAACATCGAGTTGAACGCCGAGGGCGGCCTCTTCGGACTCGTCCACGCCCATCTCGGATGTTGTATCGACAACACGGGGTTCTACGAGACCGGAACTCAGGGATTCGTAGACACAGCCAGCACCTGGGGCATGGTCAACAAGCCGCTCGTAGCGGACGGCCACATCGTACCGCCCGATGGTCCGGGCTGGGGCGCTGAGTGGGACATCGAGCGCTTCGAGGCCATGACCGTGGCGAAGTGTTGATTGTGCGACCCACGCACTAGACCTCCAGGTACTTGATCTCTCCACGTATATACTTTATAGATACCTGCAGACGGGCAACCGAGACGGGAAGACGGAAACGGCGGGGTCCCGCGGAACCGGGATTGAGCTGCCATACCCCATCGCCGCGCTGGTCCCATTTCGGCCGGTGGGAATGGCCGTAAATAACCACGTCGATACCTGCCGCGGCCGGATCCACGTTCAGGTCTTCTATATCGTGCACCACGTAAATCGACCGGCCTCCGACCTCCAGCAGTTCGGTCACCGGCAGGCGCGCCGCCCAGGACTGGTAGTCCGTGTTCCCCCGCACGACCGTTACCGGCGCGATCGCCGACAGGCCGTCCAGGATGTCTTCGCCGCCTACGTCCCCGCCGTGTATGATCCTCTCCACCCCGTCCAGCGCGTCCACGGCCTCCGGCCGCAACAGGCCGTGGGTATCTGAAATCACACCGATCTCGACGGTCTGTCTCATAATCCTCCGCGTCTGATTCGATTCCACCGGGTCCGCTAGGACTGGTCTTTCATGGTGCCCGGCATCAGACTGTACTTGCCCGGACCGGCAAACCAGAGGGCGATGTATACGGCGCAGAGTTCCATGGCGTGGGATGCGCCGTTAAGCCCGGCACCCGGATCGTCCGCCGGCAGCGACAGATGGCGCAGCATGGCCATCAGCATGGTAAGGGCAAGCAGCGTCGTCGCGGGCCGGAAGAACACGCCGAGCATCACGAGGATCGAGCAGAAGAATTCCGCGAACCCGGCCATGAAGCCCCAGAACGCCGGCAGAAAGCTGATGCCGATCAGTTCCATGTTGCCGCCGATGGCGGCCCAGCGCCCGGGATTGGAAATCTTGCCCCATCCGTGATAGGCCGCCATGCTGAAGCCGATCACGATGCGGATGATGAGCAGGCCGAGGTCGGTCATGCCGAGATTCTTCGTAAGGAAGCACACCAGTCTGTTCATGTGGTTATCCTCGTGGGTTGGGTGAGTTCGTGTTGAAATGATGTAGAAAACAAGCAAGTGCACGCCACATCGAGCGGGACGGTGTGAATGCGCTATCCGGAACGGACCGGACTGGGCCAGGTCGGACCAGGCCAGGCCGGGCCGGGCTATGCTGGGCCATGCTGGGCCGTCATGTCCAGACTACCTCCCGCGCTTCACCGCCGGGTCCGGCCTGCAGGATCGCATCCGCCACGGCAATGGCCTTGATCGCCTCCGTGCCCGGCGACAGGCAGGTGACGTCTCCGCGTACGCAGGACAGGAAATGCTCGGCCTGAAAAGCGTACATGTCGGGTTCCGATTTCGCCTTGATCAGGGTCTGTTCGCCTTCACGGTCCGTGAAGCAGCAGTACTGGTGGGGATCGGCGTCTTCCGGATCGGGCAGATCCCCGGTGCCGAACTGAATGAACCCCTTCGGCCCGATGATGTCGTGCAGCCCGTTGCCCCGGACCGCCCAGCTCCACGACATGAGCAACTGGTTGCCGTTCCGGTAGCGCACGATGGCGGAACAGGTGTCCAGGGCGGATGACTCGGGTTCCAGGTCGATTGAACTGGAAAGGACGCTCTCGGGATCGCCGAAGAGGAAATTCGCGAAGTCGTAGTTGTGGACGGCGCCGTCCATCAGCGGTCCGCCCCCCATGTCGTGGTCCATGTACCACCGTCCGGGACCGAACCCAGCCATGGCGTTGCGCCAGAGGATGGGCGACCCCAGCTGTCCCGAGGCCACGTACGCGCCCCAGGACTTCCAGTGAGGGTCGAAACGGCGGCAGTGGGCGACCATGATGAAGGTGTTATTGTGATCCGCCGCCTCGTTTAGCCGACGGCATTCCTCCACCGTGCGCGCCATGGGCTTTTCCACCAGCACCGGGATGCCCGCGTTGAGGGCGGTCAACGCCGCGGCACAGTGCAGTCCGGTCGGCACGGCGATTACGACGGCGTCCACCTCCCCGCTGTTGACGATGGCCTCCGTGGAATCAAACAGCTTCGTGCCCGGGAAGGTCTCGGCAAAACGCGCCCGCATTTCAGGGGACGGATCGGCGCCCGCGACCAGCTTGCATCCCTCAACCCCGTTAAATGCCCTGGCCTGATGCGAACCCATGCCGCCAAGTCCGATAGAACCCACCCTGATCATGGTCTGTCCTTTCGTGGGATGCCTTTGGATCTACGTCATCAATGCAGGTTTCCGCAAACACCGATGAGCTTTAGAACCACTGTCGCCGAAACAGAAGGAAACTTATATGCGAATTCGCTTGTCCAATATATGACAGGTACTATAACTACTCGATGGTCAAGTGTTCAAGGCCTTATGCAAACTGTTCGTGATTAGGGCGTAGTTCGTGCCGTCCTCGACACCGTACCACATACCACGGGAGATCATGCAATGTCCAATGAACAGGAATTACGGGAAGCGAACCTGGCAAAACAAGATCTGGCGAACGGAGAACAGTTGCAGTTCGACGTGCAGTTCGCAACCCGGCGAAAAGACCCCAGAACGGCCCTAGCGATCAGTATCATCGGCGGTTCGCTCGGTGTCGACCGATTCTACATTGGCGATATCGGCCTCGGCATCGCCAAATTACTGACCCTCGGCGGGTTATTCATCTGGACGATCATCGACTGGTTCCTGATCATGGATGCGGCCCGGCTCAATAACAGCGAGCTCATGCGTCAGGTCCGGGACAGCATTGTCCAGGCGAGAGCCTGAGACGGACGGCAATCCAGCGTGTTCTCGACGGGCCCCGCCGGCTTCTCACCACCTGGCCGTTTCAGCCTTTGGATCGGGTCCGAACCGGTTGTCGCCCCTCGTTCCTTGAAGAATTAAAAACACCAGCAGAATCAGGACACCGACAAACGGGATGAACGCGATCAGAATCCACCAGCCGGTGCGCTCGGTATCGTGAAGGCGTCGAACGATTACAGCGAGATAGGGTACGACTACTGCCAAATAGTAAAGCGTACTCAGGAACCCAATGATATCTCCGCCCATCTCGAATTGCCATCCCATAAACTCGTCAATTACCGCGAGGAAAATGGAAATGATCGTGGAGAAAAGGAAAAACATCCAGAATTCCTTCCTCCGCGCCCTGCCTTCGAAGACCGCGTACTTCTTCAATACATCAATATACCAGTGCATGTTCCCTCCCTGTCGTGTGTATTTCTAATCAGACCGAAATAGCGTACCTGGTTTCCCGGGCAGACCGTCTCACTGCCACAACGCTTCCCCTTCCGGTATCTGCGATGCGAGATAATCCTCGTTCAGTTCCACGCCCAGTCCGGGCGCTTCCGTCAATACCACGTGTCCATCCTGGATGACCGACTCCTCCGTCGCCAGCACGTCGTCCCACGTCGGATCGTCGAACCGGTGGTACTCGAGCACGAGGAAATTCGGTACGCTCGCGCAGACATGGGCGTCGCCGACCGTGCTCAGTGCGCTCGAGTTGTTGTGCGGGGCGAAGGGCACGTAGTACATCTCCGCCATGTTCGCGATCTTCCGGCATTCCGACAGGCCCCCGCACTTCGAGATATCCGGCATGATGATGTCGGCGGCCTGCTGCTGAAGCAGGTCTCTGAATCCATGGCGGAGATAGAGGTTTTCACCGACGCAGATGGGCGTCCCCGTGGCCTGGGTGATCTTGGCCAGCGCATCGATATTCTCCGGCGGCACCGGTTCCTCGAGCCACAGGAGGTTCAGCGGCTCGAACTCATGGGCCATCTTCATCCCGGCCGTCGCGTCGTACCGGCCGTGGAGGTCGATGGCCAGGTCGAGGGACGGGCCGATCCCCTCCCGGATCGCGTAGGCCTGGTCCACGAGCGATTTCAGTTCGTCGGGCGTGACCGACCAGTTCCAGGGGTCCAGCTTGTGGGGGTTCTGCGCATCGTCGAGATCGAACTTGATCGCCGTGAATCCCCGTTCCTTCACCTCCGCGGCGCGCTCGTTGTAGTCGGCGTGCGCGCTGTCCACGTACAGCCTGACCCGGTCCCGGAACTTGCCGCCCAGGAGTCGGTATACCGGTACGCCCTGGGCCTTGCCGGCGAGGTCCCAGAGCGCGATCTCGATGCCGGTCAGCGCCGATATGGAGGTGCCGCCCGCGCCACCCATGAAAATGTACCTTCGGCGGATGTGTTCGAAGCAGGCGTCCACGTCGCGGGGGTCCATGCCGATGATCATCTTCGCCATGTGTCTGGTAGAATCCCGCCAGCCGGGGTCGACGTGACTGGTCTCCCCCGTACCGTAAACACCCTCATCGGTGTATACGCGGACGTAGTGGTACGTGTATCCGGACGACACCTTCACATCAGCGGTCTTTATCTCGGTAATCTTCATTCCTTCTCCTGTCTGGTTCCGGGTTTATTGGGGCTTCCGCCCGCGTGCTCCGTCGGCCGTCTTCCATGCCGTCATCTCATGCGAAACGGCCGGCACGCCACCGGCATCCCCTGCTCAGTCACCTATCCGGACGGCCTTCAACCGGTTGTTGCCATGATCGCTGACGAGGAGCACATCCTCTCCATAAAAGCAAAGGCCATGGGGCTCGTTCAACGGCGCGCGCTTCGCGGCCACCGGCCCGTCGCAGTCGCCGTATTCACCGCTGCCAAAAACGGTCTCGAGGTCGCCGTTCTCCGCGATGCGACGCACCAGGTTGTTGCCCGTATCGGAGAAGTACACGCGTCCCCGCGCGTTCAGGGCCAGGCCCCGAGGCGTGGAAATTGCGGATTGCGAAGCCAGCGACCCGTCCGGCGAGAAGCCCTCGTCTCCTGTGCCCGCTACGGTGGTAATGATCCCGGTATCCCCATCCACCCGCCGCATCACATGGTACCGGTCATCTGCGAAGTACAGGTGCCCGGATCCATCGACGCTGATGGCCGTGGGCGATCCAATTCGCGCCTGGGTCGCCGGCCCGCCGTCGCCCGAATTCCCCTGCAGGCCGATGCCCGCCACCGTGGTGATGATACCGGTTCCGGCGTCGACGCGCCTGATACGCCCGCAGCCGGCATCGCCGATGTATATGTCGTCGCCGGGGCCGTGGGCCACCGCGAGGACGTGCATCAGGCATGCGCTCAGGGCCGGGCCGCCGTCCCCCTTGTCCCACTTGAAGGCCGCGCCCGCGACGTTGCGGATCACGCCGTCCCGGTCCACGCGACGCACGTGGCCGTGGCGGGTATCGGCGATGACCACCCGGCCGGAGCGGTCCACAGACACGTCGTGGGGGTTGCCGAGATGGGCATCGACCGCCGGACCGCCGTCGCCTCCGTAGGCCCGGGCGCCCGTTCCCGCGATCGTCCGGATCACCCCGGTTTCCGGGTCGATGGCCCGGATGCGCTGGTTCCAGACGTCCGCGACGAACAGCGTGCCGTCCGGGCCGGCAGCCAGGCCGCCGGGCCCGTTCAGGAAGCCTGCCACGGCGATCTCGCCGTCGTGCACGGTCGTGCCGCCCAGGACCGTGGTGACGATACCGGTGGCGCCGTCGCAGCGGCGCAGCCGGCCGGAGCAGTCGCCCCAGAACACCGTGCCGTCCGGGTCCGCGAAGATCCCCGCTTCCACGGAATTGCACCGCGTGACGGAACCGTGCAGCCCTTCCTCGCCGAATCCCGGTTCACCGGTACCGGCCAGCGTCCGTACGATACCCGTCTCGCGCTCCACCTTTCGCACTCGGAAACCGTATTTCTCGCCGACGTAGAGATTGTCGTGGGCGTCCAGGCAGATGGCGTCCGGCATGAGCGTGCTCGCCTCCGCGGCCGGGCCGCTGTCGCCGTTGGACGCGCGCTGGCCATTGCCCAGGACCGTGTCGATGATCCCCGACCGCATGTCGATTTTGCGCACCCGGTCGTTGGAATTGTCGCACACGTACAGGTCGCCCCGGGAATCGAAGGCGAGGTGTTCCGGGTGATAGAACCCCGCGTCGCGGGCCGGGCCGCCGTCGCCATGGTACCCCCCCAGGCTCAGTCCGGGTCCCCCGTAAGGCCGGCTTTCTCCCCGCTCGGAGGGGTAATGGCGGGCGTGATTGCCAAAGACGGTCTCTACAATTCCGGTCCGGGCGTCGATACGCCGGATGTTGTTCGTCCACTCGCTGGACAGGTACACGTTGCCATCCCGGTCCACGGCCACGCCGCAGGTGCAGTCCAGTTCCGCGTCCAGCGCCGGACCGCCGTCGCCGCCCCGGCCGATCGCCCCGTTGCCGGCGACGCGGGAGATGACGCCGGTCTCGTAATCGATGCGGCGGATCGTGTGGTTGCCCAGGTCGGAGAGATACACGTTGCCGTGGCGGTCCTGGTACAGGTCATGGGGATAGCGGAACCGCGCTTTAGCGGCCGGACCGCCGTCGCCCGAGTTGCCCGCGACACCGTCCCCGGCAAAGGCGTGGAGGATCCCGTCGCGATCGATGCGCCAGATGCGGTGCCACTGGTAGTCGATCACGACCAGGTCGCCGTCGGGCCGGCGCGCCACGCCCATGGGCCAACCGGCGTCGGCCTCTTTCGCCGGAACACCCGCGCGCTGGCCCACGCCGGCGATAACCAGGGTTTCTCCGGCGGGCAGGTTCTTGAACCGATCAACAATGCGCATGCGTAAGGGGAGTAACCCGGCGATTGCGTGTATTCATTCGGCATTCAAGGCAGTGAAGACGGCGGATCGGACAGGCGTCCGCCGCGTCAACATGGTACAGTCCAGGGCCATGCATGGCAACCGTTAAATGCAAATTGACAGCACCACCGCGACCGGTTAACATACGACGCCGTACGGCCACCTTCTACACGACTTAGTACAGCCTTTTCACAGCCCCGAACCGATGGAGATGCCCTTCCTGATGAACTATGATTTCGACCAGCGCATCAATCGCAACGGAACCAATTCGTACAAGTGGGACTATGTAAAACGGGACGGCGCCATCGTCCCGTGGAACGAGACCGACGCCAGCCGGCACGAGAAACCCGTACTTCCGCTGTGGGTGGCGGACATGGACTTTCCGTGCCCGCAACCGGTGGTGGACGCTGTGAAAGAAATCGCAAACCTGGGCGTCTACGGGTACGCCTTTCCACCGCCGTCCTACTACGAATCCGTGGTGCGGTGGATGAAGCGGCGCCATGACTGGTCCGTCGATCCCGACACCATCTGCTTCACCCCGGGCATCGTACCCGCCCTCCACATGCTGGTCTCGGCTTACACGAAACCCGGCGACAAGGTGCTGGTGCAGCCGCCGGTGTACTATCCCTTTTACCATGCCATCGAGCACCTGCAGGCGCGACCGGCGCTGAACCCGCTCCAATACCGGGACGGCCGCTACTACATGGACTTCGACGACCTCGAAGCCAAATGCGCCGACCCGGAGGTCAGGATGGCCATCCTTTGCCATCCCCACAACCCGGTCGGACGGATCTGGACCCGGGAGGAGTTGCGGCGCTTCGGCCGGATCTGCATGGACAACGACGTGCTGGTCGTGTCCGACGAGATCCACGGCGACCTGATCCTGGGGAACCGGGGTTTTACGCCGTATGCCACGCTGGGTCCGGAATACGAGGCGCGGTCAGTCATCTGCACTTCACCCAGCAAGACTTTCAACCTCGCCGCGCTGCAGGCGTCGAATATGATGATTCAGGACCCGGAACTCCGGGAGCCCTTCCAACTGACTATTCGCAATGCCGGCCTCTTCACGCTGAATCCCTTCGGCATCGCGGCCGTCGAGGCCGCCTACAACGAGGGCGAAGAATGGCTGGAGCAGCTGCTGGCCTACCTGGAGGTGAACTACCGGTTTCTCGAATCCTTCTTCCGAGAACGGCTACCCGGCATACCCGTCATCGAAACCGAGGGCACCTATCTCGTGTGGGTGGATTTCACGAGCCTGGGGCTGGACAAGGACGCCCTTCAGCGTCTCATGATGGAGGAGGCGCGCGTCTTTCTCGATGAAGGGTACATCTTCGGCCCGGAAGGCGAGGGTTTCGAGCGGATAAACATCGCCTGCCCCCGGTCGATCCTCGCCGAGGCGCTGGAAAGGATCGAGGTGGCGGTGAAGGGGCTGGATTCACGATAGTAACCTGCTGAAGCATCCCTCTGGCCATCCGCCCAACCACAAATTGCATACTGCACGTCCGGCCGGCTTTATCCTCATCGCGCCTCTTGGGATCTCTTCTTTATGCCCTCGATGTTCATGCGATGCAACGGTTTGATACAACTGTTGTCATCCCGCCGGCATTTTGTATCTTATTAGTTACGATCCTTTAACTATTTTGATTCGATTCGGTTACGATGGCGACGTATGCCAAAGGACGCGGTATGATCCAGCCGGGCGCCGAATCTCTACGCAAGATCGCCGTTATCGGGCAGGGGACCGCGGGATCCCTGGCGGCCGCCACCGTAACACGTCTCCACCCCGACGGCGACCACGAGCTGCACCACATCTATGACTCACGTATTCCGGTCATCGGCGTGGGCGAAGGCAGCTGGCCGAGCCTGGTTCAGGAACTGCAGAAACTGACCAGGCTGCCCCATGAGACCGTCCAGCAGCGCTTGAAGGGAACGCGCAAGTACGGTGTCGCCTTCGAGGGGTGGGGCCGGCGCGACCGCGATTTCACCCACTACTTTACCCCACAGCAGGTGTCCTACGCCTACCACCTGTCCGCCGACCTGATGGCGGACTTGCTGCGCGAAGGCACGCGCGCGCGCCATATCGATGCGAAAGTGCTGGACATCACCAGGTTGGAGGACGGCGCTCAGGTGGAATACGAGGACCGGGCGCCGGAACGCTACGACCTTGTATTCGACGCCCGCGGGTTTCCGAAAGAACTCCACCCCGACCGGCACATCGACATTTCCTTCATCCCAACCAATACCGCCGTCATCCGGCGATGCCCGGCGGTCATCGACGGCGGGCGGAACGGACCGGTGCTGCAACATACCTACACCCGGGCGGTTGCCCGTCCGCACGGGTGGATATTCGTCATTCCGCTGACGGTGCACACGTCTTACGGGTACATCTTCAACCGGGATGTATCCGACCTCGCGGAAGTCGAATCGGATTTTGACGCGTTCCTGGAGACCGACGGCGCGGCCGAATTCGAGCAAAGGGCCGTCATCCCGTTTCCGAATTTCGTCCATCGCCGGATCTACGATGGCGCCGTAGCCCGCATCGGCAACGCGGCCGCCTTCATGGAGCCCCTCGAGGCGACGGCGATCGTATCCGCTCAACTGCAGGTCGGGATGGTACTCCACACGCGCCTCAACCGGCCGGCGGCGCATCTTGAGCGCGACGCGCCGGCGGTCAACCGGTTTCTCATCAACAATCTGCTGTGCTACGGTCTATTCGTCGGCTGGCACTATGCCTGTGGTTCGAATTACGACAGCGCATTCTGGCGTCACGCCCGTGAACAGGCCTGGCCGCGACACCGCGAGTCCATGGACCCCGAGGCGGTGGATTGCGATGCGCTCTGTAGATTCGACGGCATGCTCGAACTGCTGAACCGGCCGGTCATCGACAAAGCCGACTGGCACCGGATGTGCGCGGTGCCGCTCACCAGTTACGCCCAGATGTCTCAGGGACTGGGCTGGACCGGCCGACATTCAAATCGTTACATTCCTTGATTTGGATTAGTTAGAACTTCATAATATCTACTTAATAAACAAAACGTGCGGGTTTCCATTCTGCGTATTCTCCATGAGGAGGCATTACCGGCGCCGTGTTCAACAACCTGCTGAACTCATTTCATGAAACCGTTGCGGAGGCGAAGGAAGAACGCGAGCAACTCGACCGGTTGCTGACGATTTCCACGCCGAGGGAACGGCTGCTGGTTGCCGCGATCGCCGTTTTTCTGTGTGTCCTCCTGGCGTGGCTATTCTTCGGCAACGTGGCGCGCAGTATCGTGGTGGTCGGTGTCATCGTGGAACAGGGGGAAACCCTTCCCGACGGCAGTACCTCCGTGGAGGCCCTCGCCTGGATCAACAGCGAAATCGCGCCGGATATCGCGGCCGGGATGCCGGTATTGATCGAGCCGGAGCTGGCGGATGGAGAAACAGACGCACCCGGCGGAACGGTCAGGGCCATCACCGCCGAACCCGTCTCTGGCGGGCCGGCCGCCTTTGAAACCGCGGCGCCGGTATCCGTTTACCGCATCGATATAGTACTCGAGACCGCATTCCCGGAAGACCGGGATCCGGATTCCCTTGCGGGCATGAAATGCCGGATCGTCATCGAACTGGGCAGGCAGTCTCCGATCGGGCTGTTCCTCATGAGGTGACCGCAGGATGACGGTGAGCACGACCAAACGAGCCGGCAACAAGAACGCTGCGGACGACTCGGCAAAGCGGATATCCACGCCCGTTCTGCTGCAGATGCACGCATCGGAGTGCGGCGCGGCCTGTCTCGGCATCGTACTGGGACACTTCGGGAGATGGGTGCCGCTCACCGAATTGCGGGAAAAATGCGAAGTGAGCCGGGACGGAAGCAGCGCCGCGAGTATCCTGCGCGCCTCCCGGCATTACGGTCTCGAGTGCAACGGCCTAAGCGTGCGCGCCGAGCAGCTGAAAATGCTGGAATTGCCGCTGGTGCTGTTCTGGCAGTTCAGCCATTTCCTCGTCCTCGAAGGCATCGACAGCCATTACTACTACCTCAACGACCCTTCCACGGGACGGCGCAGGGTCTCCGCCGAAGAGTTCGAGAAAGGCTACAGCGGTATTGCGCTTCGCTTCAAGCGCGGCGAGGACTTCACGCCTGGCGGCGAGCGGCCCGACCTTTTCAGGCAACTGAACGGCCTGATCGCCGGGTCATGGCGCCTGCTGACCGGCGTGGTGGCCTGCGGACTCATGCTGACGCTGTTGACCCTGGTCGTTCCCGCGTCGCTCGGCGTCTTTGTCGACGACGTCATGGCCAAGCACGGGACCTGGGGCGGATTGGTGACCGCCTTGTTGGGTGGAGGCATCCTGGTATATGTCCTGTCCCTCCTCAAGCACCGGTTCCTCAAGCGGCTCGCGGTCCGGGTATCGATAGCCGGATACAGCAACGGGATGTCACGACTGCTTCGACTGCCGGTGGAGTTCTTTGAAAACAGGCTGGCCGGCGACGTCACGGACCGGGTGTCGTCCACCGACCGGATCGCCAAGAACCTGGCGGACCAGTTCCTGGTGCTCGTGATCGACATGGCCATGAGCTCGGTGTTCCTCGTTGCGATGTTCGCATTCGACGCCGTACTCACGCTGATCGTGCTCGTGCTGGCGCTGCTGCACGCGGTGCTGGCCCGTTTTCTCAACAACCTCAGGGCGGTCCGCAGCCAGTCGATGCGACGCGAGCAGGGATTGCTGATCGGTCTCGGCATGCAAATGTTGAGTCATGCCGACAACCTGCGGATGACGGGTGCGGATGACCGGTTTTTCTCGCGATGGAGCGGGCAACAAGCCCGTGAGTTGCGCGCGCGGCAACTGTATTCCGAACTGGGCTCGGTAAACGCCTCGCTGCCGGGGCTGGTCGACGCGCTGCGCAGTGCGGCGATCCTGGGCATCGGCGGCATGATGGTCATGCAGGGAGAAATGTCGCTGGGCATGCTGGTGGGATTCTATATCCTGGCGGAGATGTTCCTGGCCCCCGTCGAGCGCTTTCTGGAGTTCGCCGAGAACCGCCAGGCCCTCGAAACCGATCTGCAGCGGCTCGAGGACATATCCAAAACCGACGAGGATCCGGTCTTTCGCCGCAGAAACCCGGAATCGGACGCGATCCACACGTTCAACGGCCGGCTCCAGCTCGCCGGCCAGTTGGAGCTGCGCAACGTCACCTTCGGTTACAACCGGAGCCGGCCGCCCCTGATCAAGGACTTCAACCTCGTGATCAAGCCGGGTCAGCGGATTGCCGTGGTCGGTCCCAGCGGTTCCGGCAAATCGACCCTCGCGCGGCTGGTCTCGGGGGTCTACCAACCCTGGTCCGGTGAAATCATGTTTGACGACCATCTGCGCGATCAGATCCCCGAGGAAGTGCTGCGGCAATCCATCTCCATGGTGGACCAGGAGATCGTGCTCTTTTCCGCGTCCCTGCGCGACAATATCACGCTGTGGAACCCGGCCATCCCGGACGAGGTCCTCTTCGCCGCGACACGGGACGCCCAGATTCACGACGAAGTCCTGCTCAGGCCCCAGGGCTATGCGACGCTCGTCGAAGAAGGCGGTTCGAACTTCAGTGGCGGCCAGCGCCAACGGCTGGAAATCGCCCGCGCGCTGGTGGGCAAACCCACGGTGCTCATCCTGGACGAGGCCACCAGCGCCCTCGACGCGGCCACGGAGGAATACGTCGATGATGCGCTGCGGCGGCGCGGGGTCACCTGCCTGATCGTGGCGCACCGCCTGAGTACCGTGCGGGACTGCGATGAGATCATCGTGCTGGACGAAGGTGTTACAGTGCAACGGGGCACGCACGACGAGCTGATCGCCGACCGGGACGGCGTGTACTACAAACTGGTCAGGTCGAACTGATGCGGCACAACGAACCGAAATACCCGTCATTGGCCGAACTTGCCGATCGCTTCGGTGAATCCGTGCCCTGCGCGGGCAACCTGCCCGTCAACCTCGACGACCCGGACAGCGTCTGGTTCATCGACCAGGGCGTCGTCAATCTGTTCCTGGTCGAGCTCAAAAGCGGGACGGAGCAGTCGGCGCCGCAGCACCTGCTGCGGCGGGAATCGGGCTGGCTGCTGCCGGGAGTCGCGCCGCACCGGCCGGGCAGTGAAGCGGACACCACGCTAAGTATCATCGCCAGGGGACTGCCGGGCACCCTGCTCAAACGTCTGCCAGCCGCCCTGCTGTCCCGGGTGGACCCGGCGGAACTGGCGGAACAGACCGATACGTGGCTGACCGCCATAACGGAGACGCTGGCGCGTTTCGCCATCCCTCCTCCACGTCCGACCGCGCTGGCCGAACCCGGACTGACGCAGACCCTGGCGCCGAGTACGCTGTCCGTACGGCGCGGCGTGGTGTGGGTATCCGAACCGCCGTCCGGCGCGGGCCTGTTCATGGGGATCGTCGACACGGCGGAACTTGCCGAGCCTGGCAGCCCCCACGAGACGGTGATCCCCCTGACCCGGACAAGCTGGCTCACCCTGGTCGACGAGGCGACACTGACCGGGCAGTCGACGGAGACACTGGTCCGGCAGGGCAGACTGATGGCGGCGCTCGCCTCGTTTCACGCGGTCGCATTCACCCTGGAACGCCTGAACCGCCGGCTGGTCGTGGTAGATGCCGTCAATCTCGAACGGGCGCGGACCGCGAGCCGCCGAACGGCCGAGCACACCGCGCGTCAGCGACTCTACAATATCTACGACCTTCCGACCGACCGGGACGCCGGTGTCGAGGATACGGCACTGGCGGATGCGCTGCACCTGATCGGCCGCCATGAAGGGATCGATTTCAAGATACCGGTGCGATCGGGTCAATCCGAAGCCCCCGTCGGCCTCGTGGACATTCTTGACGCTTCCGGCGTGCGTGCCCGGCGCGTGCGTTTCAACGCCGAGGACCGCTGGTGGCACGGCGACAGCAACGCGCTGCTGGCCTATCGCGCCGGCGACGGGCGGCCCGTGGCGCTGCTGCCGGGCATGTTCGGACGATACCGGCAGATCGACCCGGCCGGCAATCGCCGCACTCGGGTCTCGGCGGCCCGCCTGGCCGGTACGGACGGGCTGGCGGAAGAGGCCTGGATGTTCTATCAACCCCTGCCGGCGAGGGGCGTGAAACCTTCGGACCTGCTGCGCATCGCCCTGCGCGGCTCGGCCTCGGATTGGGTGCGGATGGTGATCGCCGGGCTTCCATACGGCGTAATCCGGCTGCTGCCGGCGCTCGCCCTCGGGTTCGTTGCGAACCACATCTCTGCGGGTGGAAGCGCGGGAGCGCTGTACGCGGTCGTCGTGGCGATTGCGGCCTTCGGCCTGCTCGGCGCACTGCTGCACCTCCTCCAGAGCACGGCGATGATGCGGCTGGAGGGCCGCTCGGCCTCCCGGGTCGAAGCCGCCTTCTGGGACCGTCTCATGCGCCTTCCTCCCGGCATGCTGCACCGCAATCCGGCCGGCGACCTGGCCATGTCCGGCATGACCTTTCAGCAACTCCGCGATGGATTGCGGGGGGTCGTCTCCAACTGTTTCCTTTCGCTCGTATTCCTGCTTCCGGTTTTTGGCGTCATCTTCTTCTACGATGCCACCCTCGGGATCGTCGCCCTGCTCTTCAGCCTGGTTTCGCTGCTGGTCACCCTGGTGCTGGGGTTGCGCCAGATCTCTCCGTACGGGTGGATGATCAGGTCAGCCCGGCGCGTAGCCGGCCGGCTCTTCCAGATCGTGGGAGGCATTTCCAAGCTGCGCATGGACAACGCGGAAGGTTCGGCGTACGCCATCTGGGCACGGGACTATCGCGCACAGAAGCGCGCGGAGATTGAGCTGGGCACGCTGGAGGGGCATTCCAGGGCATTCGGCGCCGCACTGCCCTTCCTCGCCGCCGGGGTGCTCCTGTTCACGGTGATGGAGGCGGGAGACCGCACCATGCCGGTCGGCGATTTTCTCGTCGTCTACACGGTCTTCATCGTGTTTCAGTCCACCATCGCCCGGCTCGGTGAGTCCATCGGCGCCCTGGCCTCCATGCTGCCGGCCTTCGAACAGATGCGTCCGCTGCTTTCGGCGGCGCCTGAGTCGGGAACGGAAGGCGAACCGGTCGAATACCTTGGCGGGGACATCCTCTTCGACCGTGTTTCATTCCGCTACGACGCCGACGGACCGCTGATCCTCGACGACGTCACGATACGCGCCCATCCCGGCGAATTCGTCGCGATCGCCGGGGAATCCGGCGCCGGCAAGAGCACGCTGTTCCGGCTCGCGCTCGGTATCGACTGGCCGACCGCCGGAGCGGTGTACTACGACGGGCGCGACCTGAGGCACCTGAATCTGAAGCAGGTGCGCCGGAAGATCGGCGCGGTGCCCCAGTCGGTCGGGCTCCATCCGCAGGATCTCTGGGATAATCTCGTCAGCCATCACGTAGACGTGACGACGGATGAAGTATGGGCGGCGGTCCGGACCGCGGAAGTCGAGGATCAGATCAAGGCCATGCCCATGGGCATGATGACCATGGTGGGCACCAGCGGCTCCGTCCTGTCGGGCGGCGAGAGCCAGCGCATCACGATCGCCCGCTCGGTGATCGGCAGCCCGCGTATCATGTTGTTCGACGAGGCGACGAACTGGCTGGACAACGAGAACCAGGCCGGCGTGATGCGTAACCTGGCCGCTCTGACTTCCACCCGCCTCGTCATCGCCCATCGCCTGTCCACGCTCGAGCAGGCCGATCGCATCTACGTGCTGAAAGGCGGCAAAGTCGTGCAAAGCGGCTCCTTCAACGAACTGAAGGAGTCCGACGGAGTATTCAGGGAACTGATCAGACGGCAAATCGCCTGATCCGGATGGGTGGCGGGCGGATGGGCGGCG
>VXRC01000010.1 GCA_009838645.1 Gemmatimonadota bacterium
TGGAAGTCAATCTCATGCAGCCCATCGCCATGGACCGGGAACTGCGCTTCGCCATCCGCGAAGGCGGCAGAACCGTCGGCGCGGGCGTCGTCACCGAAGTCATCGAGTAGCAAGGGAGAAGGAGGCCGTCATGGCCAACCAGGCGGACCAGAAGATCAGGATCAGGCTGAAGGCCTGCGACCACGCCATGCTGGACAAGTCGGCCAGGGAGATCACCCAGGCGGCGCAGCGGGCCGGCGCGCGGGTCATGGGACCCATACCGCTGCCGACGAAACGGACCGTGTATACCGTCCTGCGCTCTCCCTTTATCGACAAGAAGTCGAGGGAACAGTTCGAAACGCGCGTGCACAAGCGCCTTATCGATATCTATGACACGTCGCAGCAGACGGTGGACGCGCTCCTGAAACTGGACCTGCCCGCCGGCGTGGACGTGGAAATCAGGGTGTAGGAGCCTCGAAGATGCACGGACTGATCGGCAGGAAAATCGGGATGAGCCAGGTCTTTGCCGAGAACGGCGACGCGGTACCGGTCACGGTGATCGAGGCGGGTCCCTGTTACGTCACCCAGGTGAAGACGCTGGAACGCGACGGCTACGAGGCGGCGCAGATCGGTTTCGAAGCGAAGAAGGAGAAGCGGACGACCCGGCCGCTGAAGGGCCACTTCAAGAAGGCGAAGGTCGATCCGCAGCGCATCGTACGCGAGGTCGCGGTGCAGGACATCGCGACCTGCGAACCCGGCCAGGTGGTCGGCGCGGACATTTTCGAGACCGGCGAACTCGTGGACGTGACGGGTTATTTCAAGGGCCGGGGGTTCCAGGGCGTCGTCAAGCGGCACGGTTTCAAAGGCGGCGACAAGACCCGCGGACAGAGCGACCGCTGGCGCCATCCCGGATCGATCGGGCAAAGCGCGACGCCGTCCAAGGTCTTCAAGGGCACCCGCATGGGCGGACGGATGGGCAACAAGCGCGTGACCGTCAGGAACCTGCAGATAGTCGGCGTGGACGCCGAGAAGAACATCCTCCTTGTGAAGGGCGCGGTGCCGGGACACCGGAACGGATACGTACTGATCAACCGGACCGGTTAGGCGGAAGGCCGGTTAGGCGGAAGGCCCGGACCTGAAGGCACGTTGGGAGAAATCATGCCGGTAGTAGCGAAGTTGTTCAACAGCGACGGGACGGAACAGGGCCAGATCGATCTCGAAGAATCGGTCTTCGGCATTTCCGCCAATGCGCACGCCATGTACGAAGCGGAAAAGATGTACCGTGCCAACCAGCGGCAGGGCACGGCCAGCGCGCAGACCCGTTCGGAAGTGTCCTACACAGGGAAGAAGATGTTCAGGCAGAAGGGCCTGGGCAGGGCGCGCATGGGCTCCAGGCGGTCCCCGGTTCGCATCGGGGGCGGCAGGGCCCACGGTCCGAAGCCGCGCAGCTACCGGTACGAGATACCGAAGAAAGTGCGTCGCCTCGCGCTCAAGTCCGTGCTTTCGACCCGCGCGCAGAGCGGTTCCGTGCTCGTGATCGAGTCGCTCGAGTTCGATGCGCCGAAGACGCGGCAGATGGTGTCTGTGCTGTCCAACATGAACGTGCGCGACAGGAAGTGCCTGGTGCTCATGGACCGAAGCGACGACGCGGTATACAAGTCCTGCCGCAACATCGTCGACTTGGACATCAACGTGGCCACCGACACCCACGTACACGAGATACTGCGCAACGACTGCCTTATCTTCACCCGCGAGGGGCTGAAGCAGGTCGAGGAGGCGTTGAAATCATGACGAAGGACCCACGGGCCATCGTGTCGCGCCCCCTGGTGACGGAGAAGAACCACGTGCTCCAGGAAGAGCAGAACAAGTACGTGTTCGAAGTGGCCAGAGACGTGAACAAGCTGGAAATCAAGCGGGCCATCGAAGCGATCTTCGACGTGCAGGTCGAGTCGGTGCGCACCCTCCGCATGAAGGGCAAGGTAAAGCGTCTCGGACGTTTCGAGGGACGCCGGCCCGACTGGAAGAAGGCCATCGTGAAACTCGTCGACGGCGATATCATCGACCTGTACACGGGAACCTGATCGCGGGGTCTGCCCCGGTCATGCCCGGCCGCGCCGGGTCGTGACCGAGCGCGGCCCGAAGAGGAACACAAGCTATGGCAGTACGCACATTCAGACCCAAGACCCCCGGTCAGCGGTTCAAGACCGTGTCCTCCTTCAAGGAGATCACGAAGGAAACGCCGGAGTCCTCCCTCGTCCGTCCCCTGAAGAAATCGGGCGGGCGGAACAACCTGGGACGGACGACGGCCCGCCACCGCGGCGGCGGCCACAAGCGGCGCTACCGCTTAATCGATTTCCGGCGCGACAAGACCGGCGTCCCGGCCAGGGTCCATGCCATCGAGTACGATCCGAACCGTTCGGCGCGGATCGCGCTGCTGCACTACGCGGACGGCGAGAAGCGCTACATCCTCGCGCCGCTCGGCCTGTCGGTGGGCCATACGGTCATGTCCGGAAGCCAGTCGGAGATCCGGAGCGGCAACCATATGCCCCTGGACCACATCCCCCTGGGCACGATGCTGCACAACATCGAGCTTTCGCCCGGGCGCGGCGGACAGCTCGTAAGGTCCGCGGGCGGGGCCGCCCAGTTGATGTCGCGGGACGGCGGCTTTGCCCAGTTGCGCCTGCCCTCCGGGGAAATCCGGCGGGTACCCGAGGCCTGTTCCGCCACGATCGGACAGGTGGGCAACACGGACCACGAGAACATATCGCTCGGCAAGGCCGGGCGCGCCCGGTGGCTGGGGCGGCGCGGCTATTCCCGCGGCGTGGCGAAGAACCCCGTGGATCACCCCATGGGCGGAGGAGAAGGCAAGAGTTCAGGCGGCCGGCACCCCGTGTCTCCGTGGGGAAAGAAGACCAAGGGCTTGCGGACGCGCAAGAAGAACAAAAAATCGGATACTCAGATCATCAAGCGGCGTAAATAGTCGGAGGAAGATCGTGGGAGGCGATGATGGGCCGTTCGGTCAAGAAGGGGCCGTACATTGACGACAGCGTCAAGAAGAAGATCGACGAACTGAACCGGACCGGCGAGAAGCGGGTGGTCCGCACCTGGGCCCGCGCCAGCACGATCACGCCGGACTTCGTCGGCCATACGCTGGCCATTCACAACGGCAACAAGTTCATTCCGGTCTACATCTCGGAGAACATGGTGGGCCACAAGCTCGGTGAATTCGCGCCGACGCGCACCTACCGTGGGCACAGCGGACGGGTCACGGAACGTTCCACGCAGTTGAAGTAGTAACCGGACGCTAGAGAACAGGGGAGAACTAATAAGATGGAAGCCCGTGCAACGGCGCGGCAGGTACGCGGCTCCGCACGCAAGATACGCCAGGTGGCGGACATGATCCGCGGCCGGTCCGTACAGGAAGCCCTGAACATTCTTCAGTTCGTGCCCAAGGCGTGCGCCCGACCGCTCGAGAAGACCGTGCGTTCCGCGACGGCGAACGCCATGAACGTGGACGACGAACACACGCTGGATATCGAGGACCTGAAGATCAAGACCGTTTACGTCGATGGCGGTCCGGTCATGAAACGCATCCATTACGGCCCCCGCGGCAGCGCATCCACGATCCGGAAGCGCACGAGCCATATCACCGTGGTGGTCGCGGACTAGCCTGGACTAGCCCGGATCAGCCCGGACCGGACAGGCGCGGACGGCCATTCACCCGGGAGTTCCGACGACAGGAGTTGACGAAGTGGGCCAGAAAACACATCCGATCGGTTTCCGTCTTGGCGTGATCAAGACCTGGCAGTCCAATTGGTATTCCGACCGAAACATGGCGGACCTGCTCCAGGAAGACCTCATGATCCGCCGCTACGTCAAGAGCCGCCTCTCGCGGGCCGGCATCGCCAAGGTCGAAATCGAGCGGGCTCCGCAGAAGGCCACCATTACCATACACACCGCCCGTCCCGGCATCGTGATCGGACGCAAGGGCGCCGAAGTGGACAAGCTCAGGGATGAACTCCAGCATCTGACCGGAAAAGAGATCTACATCAACATACAGGAGATCCGCCGTCCGGAACTGGACGCCCAGTTGATCGGCGACAGTATCGCCCGGCAGATCGAACAGCGAATCAGTTTCCGCAGGGCCATGAAGAAATCCATCACCGCGGCCATGCGCATGGGCGCCGAGGGCATCAAGATCACCTGTGGCGGCCGGCTCGGCGGCGCGGAGATGGCCCGGGTCGAGTCCTTTAACGACGGGCGCGTGCCGCTTCACACGCTCCGGGCGGACATCGATTACGCCCGGTCCACCGCCCACACCACCTACGGGTGCATCGGCATCAAGGTGTGGATCTGCAAGGGCGAGATCATCAAGGGTGAAGAAGGGGAAGCCGGGGCAGGACAGGCGACGTTATAGGTCGGGTCGCCGGGCGGTATACGGCCCTTCGGGACCGATTGCCCGCCGCGTACGCGACCAGACGGGACTATTCGAGGAGATAACAAGATGTTAATGCCGAAGCGACTGAAGTACCGCAAGAGACAGCGCGGCCGCATGACGGGCATCGCGACGCGCGGCGCCACGCTGGAATTCGGCGATTACGGTATTCAGGCGCTGGAACCGGGCTGGATCACCAACCGGCAGATCGAAGCGGCCCGTATCGCCATGGTCCATCACATGCGGCGTGGCGGCAAAGTGTGGATCCGGATCTTTCCAGACAAGGTCCTCACCGAAAAGCCCGCTGAAACACGCATGGGTAAAGGCAAGGGCAGCCCCACCGGAAACTGGGTGGCCGTGGTGAAGCCCGGACGCATTCTTTTCGAACTGCGGGGCGTGGCCTCCGATATGGCCCGGGAGTCCATCGCGCTGGCCCAGCAGAAGTTGTCGGTCAAGACCCGCCTGGTGGTCCGCGAAGACCTCTAGCGGGCCTGTTCTCGAGGAAGGGAAGGCATGAAACTGTACGAACTTCGTCAACTGTCCGAGACAGAGCTCCGCGACCGGGTGGCCGAACTGAGGGAAGAGATTTTCAACCTGAACTTTCAGAAGGCGACGCGGCAGATGGCGGATGCGAAACGCATCTCGTCGTCGCGCCGGGAAATCGCCCGGATTCTTACGCTCCTGCACGAGGATGAACTCCAGATCCGATCCATCCAGGCGGCGAGCGATGAGAACCGGGAAGACGGACAGGGTGATCCGGGAGAAGACGCATGAAGGAGCGGGGACACAGGAAGAACCGCGTGGGGCGCGTGCTCAGCAACAAGATGGAAAAGACCATCACCATCGCCGTCGAACGGATGGTGAAGCATCCTTTCTACGGCAGGTACGTGCGGCGCACCACCAAGCTGACGGTCCATGACGAAGAACAGACGTGCCGGATCGGCGACATCGTCCGGGTCACGGAGACACGTCCGCTGAGCAAGAACAAGCGCTGGCGGCTGACGGAAGTCATCCAGCGCGCGGAACAGGTCTAGTCTTCCTTAAGGCATGGCCTTAGTATCGGGAAGACGGCGAACGGGAAAGAAACAAGATGATTCAAGAGTATACCTGGTTGAACGTCGCGGACAACACGGGCGCCCGGCAGGTCCGCTGCATCAAGGTCCTGGGCGGCACCGGCCGGCGGTACGCCAGCGTGGGCGACCGGTTCGTGGGATCGGTGAAGGAAGCCGCTCCCGGCGGTTCGGTGAAGAAGGGCGAGGTGGTAAAGGCCGTGGTCGTGCGGGTCCGTAAGGAAGTGCGGCGACGCGACGGGACCTACATCCGGTTCGACGAGAACGCGGCCGTACTGATCGACGACCAGGGCGAACCGAGGGGAACGCGCATATTCGGCCCCGTCGCCCGGGAACTGCGCGAGCGCGAATACACTCGCATCGTTTCGCTCGCCCCCGAGGTCCTCTAGGGTCCGGAAGGCCGGCGAACGGAAGGCCGGCGAACGGAAGGCCGGCGGGAAGGAGCTGATCGGATGCATGTCAAGAAGGGCGATACCGTCGTAGTGCTCACCGGCGATGCCCGCGGCGAGACCGGGCGGGTACTGAAGGTGTTGCCGGAAAAGAACAAGGTCATCGTGGAAGGGCTGAACTTCGTAACGCGCCACACGCGGCCCACCCAGACCAATCCGCAGGGCGGCCGGCTCGAAAAAGAGGCCCCCTTGCACGCGTCCAACGTGAAAGTGATCGCCGAGGGATAACGGGAATACGAACATGGCACGATTGAAAGAACAATACAACAGCGAGATCAGGCCCGCGCTTCTGCAGCACTTCGGCTACGGCAACACCATGCAGGTGCCGCGCATCGAGAAAGTGGTCCTGAACATGGGCGTGGGCGAGGGTTCGCAGAACGCCGGCCTGCTGGACAGCGCCGTTTCGGAACTGACGGCGATTACCGGGCAGAAAGCCGTGGTGACCCGGGCCAGGAAGTCCATTTCGAATTTCAAGATACGGGAAGGCATGCCCGTCGGCTGCCGGGTAACCCTCCGGGGCGCCCGCATGTACGAGTTTCTCGATCGCCTGATCAACGTGGCGATCCCCCGTATCCGCGACTTCCGCGGCGTGTCGACGAGGTCGTTCGACGGTCGGGGAAACTATACCCTCGGGTTGACCGAGCAGACGATCTTTCCCGAAATCGACTACGACCAGGTCGATCTGTTCCGGGGCATGGACATCACGATCGTAACTTCGGCGAATACCGACGAGGAGAGTGCGGAGCTGCTCAGGCATCTCGGCATGCCCTTCAGGGATCAGCCGGTGTAGGGTCCGGCGGGCAGGACGGGCCGGACGGACCAGACGGACCGCCGGTTTCGAGCCGGAAATCTGAAATACCGAGAGGGGGACGAGTGGCCAAGAAGTCGTTGATCGCAAAGGCGAATAGAAAGCCTAAATACAAGGTGCGCGCGTACAGCCGTTGCAGGCAGTGCGGACGCCCCCGCGCCTACATGCGCCGCTTCGGAATCTGTCGCATCTGTTTCCGGACGCTGGCCCTGCAGGGCGAGATTCCGGGTGTGACAAAGGCCAGCTGGTAGCAGTACGGGGCTGTTTCGAGAGGGAGAATGAGCAAGATGTCAATGACGGATCCGATTGCGGATATGCTGACCCGGATACGCAACGCGTGCCAGGCGAAGCACCAGCGAGTCGAGGTGCCGGCCTCGAAGGTCAAGGCGGAAATCGCCCGTATCCTGCTAAGCCACAAGTTCATCAGCCACTTTACCCAGGTGGAAGACGGGAAACAGGGCATCATCCGGATCTACCTCAGGTACGGACCGGTGGGCGAATCGATCATTTCCACGCTCAAGCGCATCAGCAAGCCCGGCCGGCGGGTGTACGTGAAGGCGGACGGCCTTCCCAGGGTCCTGAACGGCCTCGGTGTGGCCATTTTGAGCACGCCCAAAGGCATCGTCACGGACCGCGAAGCGCGCCAGCTGAACACGGGCGGCGAAGTGTTGTGTTACATCTGGTAGTCCGGAACACCGGAAGGAGTCGGGGTGTCACGAATAGGTAAACTGCCGATAGCGATCCCGGACGGGGTCCAGGTTTCGATAGACGGCCGGTCCGTCAACGTGAAGGGTCCGAAGGGCGAACTTTCCCACCGGATACCCACCCAGATCAGCGCCGTACTGGAAGACGGGCACGTGGTGGTGGGACGTCAAAACGAGTCCAGGCAGTCGCGCGCCCTGCACGGGCTGAGCCGTTCACTGATCGCCAACATGGTGGAAGGCGTCGTCAGCGGGTACGATCGTACGCTCGAGATCGTCGGCGTGGGCTACCGGGCGGAGCTCAAGGGCGGCAACCTGACGCTCACCCTGGGGTATTCCCACCCCGTGATCTTCCAGGCGCCGCCGGACGTGGACCTCGAGGTGACGGACGGCAACCGGATAACGGTCCGGGGTATCGACAAGCAACTCGTAGGCCAGGTGGCCGCGGTGATCCGGTCGTTCAAGAAGCCGGAACCCTACAAGGGCAAGGGCATACGCTACGACGACGAACAGGTACGCAGGAAGGCCGGCAAGACCGGGGCGGCCTGACGGGAGGACGGGTAGAGGATCATGTCCAGGAAAACGCAGCAGAGAGCCAGGATGCGGAAAGTCCGCCATCGCCGGGTAAGGAAGTCCATCCGGGGCGACGCGGCCCGGCCGCGCCTGAACGTATTCAGGAGTCTTAAGCACATCTACGCCCAGGTCATCGACGATACGGCGGGCGCCACGCTGCTGTCCCTTTCCACCAACACGCCCGAGATCAGGTCGCAGCTGGAGTCGGGCATGGACCGGAAGGCGCAGAGCAGGCTCGTGGGGCAGGTGCTGGGAGAGAAGATGAAGGCGCAGGGCGTGTCCAGCGTGACCTTCGACCGCGGCGGATACCAGTATCACGGCCGGGTGAAGGCCCTCGCGGAAGGCGTGCGCGAATGCGGACTGGAGTTTTAGAAAGTCCGCGCCGCTGAATGCCGGAACGTCCGCGTGTCATAACTGATGAAGGGAGCGTAAATTGCCGAGAATCAATCCCGATGAGTTCGATCTGTCGTCGGAACGCCTGGTCGATATCAACCGGGTTGCCAAAGTCGTCAAGGGCGGCCGCACGTTCAGCTTCAACGCGCTGATCGCCGTGGGCGACGGAAACGGTCACGTGGGCCTGGGCATGGGCAAGGCCCTGGAACTGTCCGAGGCGATCCGCAAGGCCACGGAAACGGCCCGGAAGCACCTGCACAGGGTGCCGGTGGTCAAAGGCACGATCCCCCACGACGTCATCGGGAGGTTCAGCGCGGCGGAAGTGATCCTGAAACCTGCCTCTCCCGGTACGGGGGTTATCGCCGGGGATGCGGCCCGCGCGGTGCTCGAGTCGGCGGGCATACACAACATCCTCACGAAATCGATCGGTTCCTCCAATCCGTACAACGTGGCCAAGGCGACGCTGCAGGGACTGCTCGATTTGAAAGTGGCCTCCGAGATCGCCGACGCGCGCGACGTGGATATCGAGGAACTGAAAGGGTAGTTATGGCGACGCGACTGCGCATTACACAGCGGAAAAGCGCCATCGGCAGGCACCGGCGGCAGAAGCGGACCCTGGAAGCGCTGGGCATACGACGGTTGCACCACAGCGCCGTGCATGACGACACGCCCCAGATACAGGGCATGATCGCACGCGTCGGCCACCTGGTGGAAGTGGAAACCATCACGGCGGACGACGAATAGCCGGCGGGTTTCCTAAAGAAAGGTTCGTGAAGAAAGGAATACGGCTGTTATGAAAGTCGACAGTTTGAAACACGCCTCCGGCGCGGTGCGCAAGGTAAAGCGCCTCGGCCGTGGACCAGGCTCCGGCACGGGCAAGACCGCCGGCAGGGGGCACAAGGGCCAGCGTTCCAGGTCGGGCAAGAAGATCCACCCGTCTTTCGAGGGCGGGCAGATGCGCCTCGTGCGGCGGCTGCCGAAACGCGGGTTCACCAATCTGTTCCGCAAGATCTACCAGATCGTCAACCTTCGCGACCTTGAGGGGTGGGACGAGGAGACAGTCGTAAACGCCGAATCGCTGGCGGACCGGCGCCTGGTCCGGAAATCCACGGACCCGGTCAAGATCCTCGGCGAAGGCGAGGTCGACCGGCCCGTGAAGGTGAGCGTCCACAAGGTCAGTGAGACGGCGCGGCAGAAAATCGAGGCGGCAGGCGGATCGGTCGAGGTGATCTCCGGATGATCGAGGCTTTCCAGAACGTATTCCGGATCCCGGAACTGCGGCGGCGCATCATCTTCACCCTCAGTCTGCTCGCGGTGTACCGGATCGGCGGCCAGATCCCGACGCCGGGCATCGACCACGAGGTCTTGAGCGCCTTCTTCAGCCAGATGGGCGGGACCATATTCGGGCTGTACAACATGTTCGTGGGCGGCGCGTTCGAGCGCGCGACCATCTTCGCCCTCGGCGTGATGCCCTATATCAGTTCGTCCATTATCCTGCAGTTGCTGGGGTCCATGTGGCCGTACCTGCAGAAACTCCAGAAGGAGGGACAGGAAGGACAGAAGAAGATCAACCAGTACACGCGCTACGGCACCGTGTTGCTGTCGCTGGTACAGGCCCTCGGCATCAGCTACTGGCTTCAGGACATCCGCGACGAGGTGGGCCGCTCCGCCGTTATCGATCCCGGGGCGGGTTTCATATTCGTGACGGTCGTTACGATGACGACCGGCACCATATTCCTGATGTGGCTGGGTGAGCAGATCCAGGAACGGGGCATCGGGAACGGCATCTCGCTGATCATCTTCGTCGGCATCATCGCCCAGTTCCCCATAGCCGTCAAGAGCGAGATCGACGCGGTGATGAACGGGCTGCGCAGCGGTCTCGTCGAGATCTTCATCGTGGCCGTGTGGGTCCTGATCATCGCTTCGGTGGTGCTGATCACGCAGGGACAGCGCAGGATCACGGTCCAGTACCCGCGGCGCGTGGTCGGCCGCAAGGTCTACGGCGGGCAGAGCACGCACCTGCCGCTGCGCGTCAACGCCGCCGGCGTGATGCCCATCATCTTCGCCCAGTCGATCATGTTCGTGCCGGGCACGTTTTCGAGCTTCTTCCCGAACATGGCCGTGTTCCAGACCATGGTGGAGTGGTTTCAGCCCGGCGCCTTCATCTACAACGCGATGTACGGCCTGTTGATCGTATTCTTCACGTACTTCTATACATCGATCATTTTCAACCCCGTGGACGTGGCGGACAACATGAAGCGCGTCGGCGGATTCATCCCGGGGATCCGGCCCGGAAAACGAACGGCGGACTATCTCGATCACATTCTGACACGCATTACGTTGCCCGGCTCGGTGTTTCTGGCGATCATCGCCATCGTGCCGTTTCTCATCATCCGAAGCATGAACGTCTCACTGAGCGCGTCCTCGTTCTTCGGCGGCACCGCGTTGCTGATCGTGGTGGGCGTCGCCCTGGACACGCTCCAGCAAATCGAGTCGCATCTCGTGTCCCGCCACTACGAGGGATTCATGAAACGCGGCCGCGTACGCGGTCGGGCGGGCTAGGCTTCGGAACCTTTGTGCCATGCGCCTGGCGATCGGCCTGGCGTCCGGGCGCCAGGTGAGCAGGTTATGCGACTGATACTACTCGGAGTGCCGGGGGCGGGAAAAGGCGAGCAGGCAACGAGGCTGTCGGGAAAATTCAGCATTCCGCACGTTTCAACAGGCGACCTGTTGCGGCGGGAGTTGGAGGAAGGGACCGAAGTCGGGCGCAGGATATCGGAATTCATGAACCGGGGCGAACTGGTTTCCGATGCCGTGACGCAGGCCATATTGGAAAACCGATTGCGCGAGGCCGATTGCGCGGCCGGGTTCATCCTGGACGGCTTCCCCAGAAACCTGAACCAGGCCGACTTCCTGCAAGCGGCGCTGGAGCGCATGAGCGCACCCGTGGACGTGGTGCTCAACATCGAGGTGCCCGACGGTACGGTGATCGACCGCCTGGCCATGAGGAATCGGTTGGACGACGCGCCGGAGACCATACGTCACCGGCTGAAAGTCTACAGGAAGGTTACGGCGCCGCTCGTCGATTACTACGACCGGGCGGGCATACTGAAGCGGATCGACGGCGATGGTTCGCCGGAGGAAGTAACGCAACGCATACTGGCCTGCCTGGCCCGCAAGGCGTAGACCGGGCCGGAAACCGACCATGGCCGCAGCGGCAGCAAGGCGCGGCCGAACGGTGAGAGGTTGAAACCCATGCCGAAAGAACCCCCGGTACAGGTGGAAGGTACGGTGGTGGAGCCTTTGCCCAATGCGTCGTTTCGCGTTGAACTGGAAAACGGCCACAGGGTCCTGGCCCATATATCCGGCAAAGTACGCATGAACTTCATAAAGATCCTGCCGGGCGACAAGGTCATGGTGGAACTGTCGCCTTACGATCTGACACGCGGCCGGATTACCTATCGTTACAAGTAAGCCCGGGCAAGGCTGCATCCGGGGCAAGGTAACGACGGGGAACCCGGCGCAGGCGGAAACGAACCGTAACACGAGGACCGGAAGATGAAAGTACGCGCTTCGGTAAAGAAAATCTGTGAACACTGCAAGGTCATCCGCCGCAGGGGCGTCGTGCGAGTGCTCTGTCGCAACCCGCGCCACAAGCAGCGGCAGGGATAGCAACGACTGAGTTGCCAAGGAGGGCAAGGTGGCACGTATCGCCGGAATCGATCTGCCCCGCGACAAACGCGTGGAGATCGGCATCACCTACATTTTCGGAATCGGACTGACAACCGCCCGCAAGGTGCTCGACGCGACCGGCATCGATCCGGAAACCCGCGTCCGGGACCTTACCGACCGGGAGATCACGAAGCTCCGCCAGAGCATCGAAAACGATTACCAGGTCGAGGGCGCGCTGCGCGGCGACATCACGTTCAACATAAGGCGATTGATGGACATCGGCTGTTACCGGGGCCTGCGCCACCGCCGCGGGCTGCCGGTGCGGGGTCAGCGGACCCGTACGAATTCCCGAATACGCAAGGGACCGCGGCGCACCATCGGTGCGAAGCGCAAGAAAGTTTAGCGAGTAACTTTAAACCGTGGAGGTAGAAGGTTGGCTAATGCAAGACGAAGCCGCGCCCGGAGACGAGACCGGCACGTGGACTCCATAGGCGTGGCCCATATCAAGGCGACGTTCAACAATACGATCGTTACCCTCGCCGATCTGCAAGGACACACGATCAGCTGGTCGAGCGGCGGCAAGGGCGGTACGTTCCGCAATTCCCGGAAGAGTACGCCGTTTGCCGCGCAGATCGCCGCGGAAGCCGCGGCCAAGGAAGCCATCGAACTGGGATTGAAGCGCGTCGAGGTCTGGGTGAAGGGACCCGGCGCCGGCCGCGAATCGGCCATTCGGGCCCTGCAGGCCGCGGGCCTCGAGATTTCCGCTATCAAGGACGTAACACCTATCCCCCACAACGGATGCCGGCCTCCGAAAAGACGTCGCGTCTGATCGTGAATCAACGGGCGGACGCCGGGGCCTGAAGCGGTCCGACTGGCGCAGGCCGCCCGGCTCGAGCGTAATAGGAGAAAACATGTCTCGTTATACGGACGCCAACTGTCGAATCTGCCGGCGGGAAGGCGTGAAGTTGTTCCTGAAAGGCGATCGGTGCTTTTCTGAGAAATGCGCGGTGGACCGCCGCGCTTTCCCGCCGGGCCAGCATGGTTCCGTCGGTCGCAGGAAACCCACCGAATACGGGCTTCGCCTGCGTGAAAAGCAGAAGACGCGCAAGACCTACGGAATCGGCGAAGGACAGTTCCGCTCGTACTTCGTGAAGGCGGCCCGGACCAAGGGCAACACGGGCGAACGCCTCCTGCAGTTGCTCGAAACCCGGCTGGACAATATCGTGTACCGCCTCGGTTTCGCGCCGTCGCGCAAAGCGGCCCGCCAGTTGGTCCGCCATCGCCATATCGTGGTGAACGACCGCATCGTCAATATCCCCTCGTACATCGTCCGTACGGGTGAAACCATTCAGGTCAAGGAGAAGAGCCGCCAGCTCGACTGCATTCACGCTTCCCTGAGCGCCGCGAACCAGCGGCCGGCGGTAAACTGGCTGGACCTGGACAAGACCACGCTGGCCGGACGGCTGCTGGAAGCCCCCGTCCGGGAGAACATACCGACACCTGTACAGGAACAGCTGATCATCGAGTTGTATTCGAAGTAGGGCCGTCACACTGCCATCCATGTGTTCACTCGAAGCGCGCGACGAGGGGCAACATACGCTATGAAATTAAAGAACTTCCAGATGCCGAGAGGCGTCTTAGTCGAAGACGATACAGTAACCGATGGCTACACCAGGTTCGTGATCGAGCCGCTGGAGCGGGGATTCGGGACGACGATCGGCAATTCCATCCGGAGGGTCCTGCTTTCCTCCCTGCCCGGAGCGGCCGTGGTCGGCGTCCGGATCGACGGCGTCGCCCACGAGTTCTCCACGATGCCTGCCGTGGTGGAAGACGTGGCCGAGATCATCCTGAACCTCAAGGAACTGCGGCTCATCCTGCACAGCGACGAGCCCAAGACGCTGATGCTCGAAGCGGAAGGCAAGGGCGACGTTACCGCCGAAGACATACAGACGGACGCCGACGTGGAGATTCTCAATCCGGATCTGCATATCGCGTCCCTGGACGAGGGCGGACAGTTACGCATGGAGATCCATGTCGACAGCGGCCGGGGCTACGTGATCGCCGAGCAGAACAAGATGCCCGACCAGCCCATCGGCGTGATCCCCATGGACGCCATGTTCTCCCCGGTAACGCGCGTGAATTTCCAGGTGGAGAACACGCGGATCGGCCAGCGCACGGACTACGACCGGCTCGTGCTTGAAGTCTGGACCGACGCCAGCGTGGGTCCCCAGGACGCCCTGTCCACCGCGTCCCAGATCCTGCGGAACCACCTTCAGCTGTTCATCTCCATAGACGATCAGTTCCTCTCCGAGCCCGAAGAGGAAGTGGACGAGAAGGCCGAAGAGATCAAGAAGCTGCTGCAGATGAACGTGGAGGAGCTGGAACTGTCCGTCCGCTCCAGCAATTGCCTGCGCGCGGCGGACATCAAGACGCTGGCGGACCTGGTGCAGAAGAGCGAGACCGAGATGCTGAAATACCGGAACTTCGGCCGCAAGTCGCTGACCGAACTGAGCCAGATCCTCCAGGAGATGGAACTTGGATTCGGCATGGATATCGAAGAGTACGTCGAGGTCGAAGCGGAAAACACGTAATCGAATGGCCTGCCCGCAGGTCATTCCGGCAGTCTGGACAGGAGCATAAGGAATGCGACATCGAAAGCAGGGGCGCGGTCTCAGCCGCTCTCCCAGTCACCGCAAGGCGATGCTGAGCAATCTGGCCGCATCGGTGCTGGACACGGAACGCGTGCAGACCACCACGGCGAAGGCCAAGGAAGTGCGCCGCCTCGTGGAACGGCTCATCACCTTCGGCAAACGCAGAGACCTGCACGCCCGGCGGCAGGTGCTGCGGGTCATCCACAACGAATCCGTGGTCGCGAAGCTGTTCGGACCGTTGGCCGACCGCTACGCCGACCGGCCCGGAGGATACACGCGCATCGTACGCATAGGGCACCGGCAGGGCGACGCCGCCGACATGTCGATACTCGAGTTGATCGACCGGGAGGGTCCGGGGGAAGACCAGGCCGACGAGAAGACCGAAGAAAAAGCGGAAGAATCGAAGGAAGAGACGACGGAGGAGGAAGAGACCGGCTGAAGAACCGGCCCGGGACGTAAAACCTCCCAATCGTATTAGAACAGGAAAAGGCGGCAACCCGGTGCGGTTGCCGCCTTTTTCGTTGTGGGACGCGAGACGCAGTCTGCGTCGATTACTGGTCGTCGTCCTGTTCCTCGGGCATGAGCACGAACTCGGGATAAGCCTCGATGCCGAGTTCCGCCACGTCCTGCCCGAGCCGTTCGACCTGGCTCGTCACCCGGACGGTCATGACCACGTCGATCAGCTTCCAGATCACCCAGGAGACCAGGAAGACGAAGGCGCCGATCGCGAGGATGCCGATCAGTTGGACACCGACGTTGCCACCGCTCACGATGCACACCGCCAGCGTACCCCAGATGCCCGCGAAGAGGTGGGCCGGCACGGCGCCGACCACGTCGTCGATCTTCACCGATTCCAGCAGTTTCATGCCGATCGTGCAGACGACGCCGCCGATCGCCCCGATGATGATGGCCCAGTAATGCTGGACCATGTCGGGACCCGCGGTGATCGAGACCAGGCCCGCGATGGCGCCGTTCAGACAGGCGAAGAGATCGGTGCGGCCGAAGACGGGCCGCGCGCAGAAGAGCGCCATGAGCGCGCCGGCCGCGGCGGCCAGGTTGGTATTGACCAGCACGTGGCTCATGGCCACGGCGTCCAGGGGGCTGCCCAGGGCCAGCTGCGAACCGCCGTTGAACCCGAACCAGCCAAGCCAGAGGATGAAGACGCCCAGGGTCACCACCAGCACGTTGGAAGGCGGCGTGGGCTTGACCGAACCGTCCTTGCGGTACTTGCCGAGCCTGGGTCCGACGACGATCAGTCCGGCCAGGGCCGCCCATCCGCCCGTACTGTGGACGATGGTGGAGCCTGCGAAGTCCTTGAATCCCAGCTGGCTGAGCCATCCCTCGCCCCAGGTCCATGCGCCGACGATAGGGTAGATGACCCCGGTGAGGACGAGGACGAAGATAAAGAACGACCAAATCTTGACTCTTTCCGCCAGCGCGCCGGAGACGATGGACGCGGCCGTGGCAACGAAAACCATCTGGAAGAACCAGTCCGACATGGTGGAATAGCCCAGCGAGATCACTTCGGCGGCGGCGCTCTCCGTTCCGTTGACCAAGTCGATCTCGTCCGTCGTCGGGCCGTAGCCGATCGAGAAGGATCCGATGTAGCTTCCGACATCGACGTACATGAGATTGTAGCCGATGAAGTAGTAGGCGATCCCGGCGATGGAATAGAGGCCGATGTTCTTCAGGCAGATCATGGAGGCGTTCTTGGTCCGCACGGAACCCGATTCCAGCATGGTGAATCCCGCGCACATCCACATCACCAGGGCGCCCCAGAGCATGAACGATATGGTGTTGAACACGAACTGGTCCGGCGCTTCGACGGCAACGCTATCATGCTCGGCCAGGGCGTACGCGGTCCCGGCGCCGCAGACCACGGCGGCCAACACGGCCAACAGTTTCAGTGCCGGCATACCGCGAGGCCTGCGTGTAACAAAAAATCCGTAGAATGCTCCCATGGTGTGATCTCCCGGCTGACACCGATGATGGCGGGTGAAAAGATGTTTAACGGCGATGTGGAATGGTCTTGTCGAATGTCGAGATATTCTACAAGGAATGAACTGTTTCGTCAAGAAAGTTAGAACGCGTCACGTTCACCGGATGAGCATGGAGAACCGCGACTCGCGGGTCCGTGCGGATCAGCGTGGCCGAATGCGATGCGATCCGCGTGATACCGGCCGGTTCAGCGGAGTCCGTAGTACGCCTCCATGCCGGCCAGGAACTCGGTCTGCCCACCGTAACTGGGATGGCGCACCTTCACGACCTCTGCCGACCCCCCAAGCCTGCGCGCCGCCTTTTCCGCGTCGTTTCCTATGGCGATGATGGCGGACGGTTCCAGAAGCCGGACCAGTTGCTCGAGCAGGTGTTGACCGGACCGGCGTTCCGCTGCGACGTGCGATCGATTGCTGAAGGAGTGGTCCGGCTTGTGAGGATGGAAGGGAAAGACGTTCCAGAGGAAGACCGCCGCCTTGATGCGGGACAATATGTTCCACACGACACGGGCGGAGCGTTCCCTGACCACGGCGCCCCGCGTCGGACGCCGCAACGTCAGCCCCCACCTGAGGGCGTGTTCGTCCAGACGCTCGTCGTCGGTGAAAGCCAGGCCGGTTCGCCGGCCGCCGCGGTAACTGTAGTCGCGGCCGATCCACAGGGCGTCCACGCGCCGTCCGGCCGCGGCTTCAAGCACGGACAGAAGGTTCACGGACCGCCGTTCGGGGGCGTCCGCCCGGTCGTGAACAAGGCAGCGATCCGTATACGGGTTGAATACATGGTCGAATTCGAGGTCCTGGAGAACATCGATGAATTGAGCGGGGGACATGGCGGCCGGTCGATCTGGATGATGGATTCCGAATTGAGGAGCCGGGAACGCTACACTTCGGTTCCCTCGTTGAGAATCGAAAGATACTCGTCATAAACGTACAGCCGGTTGCGTTGTTTTCCCGTGATCTCCCGCGCGATACCTGCCCTGACCAGAAGATCCATTGTTGAAGCCGCTGCCTGAAAAGAAAGACCTGTATCCTTGCATACGGCGGCAAGAGACAGAAGTAGATGCGACTTAAGGGCTTCATGTACACGCAGGGCTGATCCCAATCTTCTGCCTGCGACTCCTTCGATCCGGCTTCGATCACTTTTGAACGTGTTATTCAACTGTTCCACGGTACCGACGGCACCGTCAGCTGTTCGTTTGACCCCTTCGAGAAAAAAAGTGAGCCATGCTTCCCAGTTTCCCGTGAGGCGCACGTTGTTCAGCAATTCGTAGTATTCATTGCGATTCTGCTTAAAATACAGGCTCAGGTAAAGCATGGGTTGGTGTAGTATCCCCGCGTGGCATAACAACATAGTAATAAGCAACCTGCCCACACGACCATTACCATCGAGAAAAGGGTGTATCGTTTCAAACTGCACATGGGCGAGACCAGCGCGCAGCAACACCGGCAAGCCGTCGTCCTCCGCGTGCAGAAAACGCTCCAGTGAAGCCATGCAGTCCTGCACGACGGTATGCGGCGGGGGTACATAGAGGGCGTTGCCGGGCCTGGAACCTCCAATCCAGTTCTGCGACCGCCTGAACTCACCTGGCGATTTCGTACTGCCGCGACCCTGTGACAGCAATATGCCATGTGTTTCCCTTATCAGTCGGTTCGATAGCGGAAAACCGTTCTTCAGACGCTCCAGGCCATGTTCCATTGCCGCGACATAGTTAGAAACTTCATGTACATCGTCTTCAGGTACACCGGGGACATCCTCAAGTTCGAAGAGCAGGAGATCGGACAATGATGACTGCGTTCCTTCGATCTGCGAAGAAAGCACTGCTTCTTTACGCACATAGGCATACAGAAAGAGTGCCTCGTCGGGCAAGAGCAACGTAATGCTGTCAAGTCGTCCCAGGGCGTGTACCGCGGATTCGAGTAATTGATGTAGAGGTCCATCCAGATCCAGGCCCGGCTTTGGAGGCAAGGGTATTGGCACAAAGGCCTTTACTGTGTCTCCTTCTATGGTCAAGAGGTCATAGGTACCCGTCAGTCCTCGTTCCATCACCTGTTTCCTTGCTCGTTATTCAACTTTCAGCAATAACTATCGCCGTTATTCTTATTTGGTGCCTAATTTAGAATAAGGCTCGTTGTTACGCAAGTAGAATCATCAGAAGCCGTGCTTTGAACCCAATGACCAAGGGCTGATGTCCGCTATTCCAATTTAAAGAATAAGGGAGGGCGTTATTCCATTTTAGGTCGTAAATTAGAATAACGCCCGGGCAAATAGACGTCGTCATGGCTACCGAGCCCGATGCAGCACACTCATGCAGCACACTTGCAGCACACTTGAGCCATGAAGCCGGAAGGACTTTCCGCCCCTAGTTCACCCGGCGGCGGCGGTTCTTCACGTAGTCCACGAGGATGTATTCACCCAGGCTGTCGAGGGAGGAGTAGTAGGCCCGGCCGTGGTTCATCTCCGTGAGTTTCTCGACGAAACCGACCAGGTAGGGATCCTGGGTGACCATGAAGGTGCTGATGGTGATCTTCTCGCGGCGGCAGGTCATGGCCTCGTCGAGGGTCCGGTTCACGATCCGGGGGTCCAGCCCGAAGGAATTCAGGTAAAGGCGGCCGTTCCGGTCGTAGATGGCCGAGGGCTTGCCGTCGGTGATCATGAAGATCTGCTTGTTGACGTTGCGGGTCCGCCGCAGGATGTTCCGGGCCATGAGCAGGCCGGCCTTGGTGTTCGTGTGGTAGGGGCCGACCGAAACGTAGGGCAGGTCTTCGATCTTCACCTGCTTCGCGTCGTCGCCGAACAGGACCAGGTGCAGTTCGTCCTTCGGGTACTTGCGGATGATGAGTTCCGCCAGGGCCATGGCCACGCGCTTGGCCGGGGATATGCGGTCTTCGCCGTACAGGATCATGCTGTGGCTGATGTCCAGGAGCATGACCGTGGCGCAGGACGTGGTGTGCTCGACCTCATAGACTTCGAAGTCGTCCTCGTGCAGGTCCAGGTCGAATCCGGACCGGCGGATCGCGTTGCCGATGGTGGAGGTGAAATCGACGTTCGACGCCTGGTCGCCGTACCGGTAGGGCCGCGTCTCGCTCAAACGCTCCACGCCCTCCCCTTCGAAGGGCGTCTCGTGGCCGCCGCTCAGCCCCTTCTTCAGGCTGCTGTAGACGAACCGGAGCGAGTCCTCCCGGATGCGCCGCCCGCCCTTTTCGGTGAGGGTGAAGGCGTTGTCGTCCTGCTTCACGTAGCCCCGCTTCTCGAGTTCCTTGACGAAGGCCTCGTAGGACATCTCATCGTCGAAGATGCCCTGCCGCTGGTCGATATAGCGCATCCACTTCAGGGCTTCTTCCACGTCGCCGCTCGTGTGGATGAGGATCTGGCTCAGCAGGCCCAGGAGCTGTTCGAGGCGGTCCTCGGCGTCATCGACCCGCGGTATCCATTTGGTGTATTGAATGCCGATCACTTGAGGTTGCCGTCCTTTCAACGGTCCACCGGCCGTCCGTCGCGCGCAGTCACCGCCCGGCCGTCGCGCACGATCCGCGCGCATTCTTTGGCGACTTCGTTCACAGCCTTGCCGCAACGCCGTTCTTTCACGCCTTTCCGACGCCTATCTGATCTTCAGGGTCGACAGGCCGATGATCGCCAGGATGCCCGCGATAATCCAGAACCGGATCACGACCTTGGTCTCGGCCAGGCCCCGGTACTGGAAGGCGTGATGGAGCGGCGCCATGTAGAAGATGCGCCGGCCGAGCCACTTGATCCCGATCTTCTCCTGGACCAGGACCGAGAAGGCCATGGCCACGAAGATCCCGCCGGTGATGACGAAGAGGAACTCCTGCTTGAGCAGCACGGCGAGCGTGCCGACGATCCCGCCCAGGGGCAGGGCACCCACGTCGCCCATGAAGACCTGGGCGGGATAGGCGTTGTACCAGAGAAACCCCATGCAGGCGCCGAAGACCCCGGCGCAGATCACCGTCAGCTCGCCGCTGCCCGGGAGGAAGGTGAACTGCAGGTAGCCCGAGTAGATGGCGTTTCCGATGACGTAGGCGAACACCCCGTACACGACCACCGTGAACGAGACCGGGACGATGGACAGTCCGTCCAGGCCGTCGGCGAAATTCACCGCGTTGGCGATGGCCACGATGACGAAGGCGATGAAAGGCAGGTACCACCAGCCCAGGTCGAGGACCGGGTCCTTGACGAAGGGGAGATAGAGTTCGGAGGCGATTTCGGCCGACACGGGCGACAGGCCGGGCAGCAGGAAGACCAGGCCGAAACCGAAGCCGAAGACCGCCTGGAAGAAGAGCTTGGTGGCCTGGGTCAGGCCGCGGTCGCTGTCCCGGTGCCTGATCTTGCGGTAGTCGTCGATGAATCCGAACAGGGTGAACCAGATCAGGGCGCACAGGAAAACCAGGGTGAAACGGTTGAAAAGGTCGCTCCAGAGCAGCACGCTGGCGAAGATGGCCGCGACGATCAGCAGGCCGCCCATGAGCGGCGTGCCGGCCTTCGAGGCGGAGGATATCGCGCCGTGCGCCCGGGGATTGTCCCGCACGTGGTTCACGTACAGCAGGCGGATGATGCGCTGGCCGAAGAGCAGCGTGACGCCGAACCCCGTCAGCGCCGCGCAGATCGCGCGGAAGCTCAGGTACTGGAAGAGGCGCAGAAACGAGAGCGCATCGACAGTATCGAAGAGATAGGTGACGAGGTGATAGATCATGGGGCGCTCAAGGGGTTCCCTGCTGGTTTCGAATCATGCCGAACAGACGGTTCAGCGTCCGCTTGATCGGAAAGTCCGGTTCGAAGTGATTCGACGTGACCAGTATTTCGTCGAGCTCTTCGAGCAGTCCGTCCAGGTCGACGATCATCTTCCGCCCGACCAGGTCGGCCAACGCGTCGATGACGGCCTGGCGCACCTTCCCGTTGGGGTCCTGGTAGAACGGCCTGAGCCACTCCGCGACGGCGCCGTCGCCCATCCTGCCCAGGGCGCGTATGGCGGCGGACCGGATCTCGAAGGACGATTCCCGCAAAAGGCCGCGTAATCCGTTCAGCGCCTCCTCGTCCCTTTCCCCATCAGCGTCCGCTGTTCCCGGTCCGTGGGCGAGGCCGGCAAAGGCCAGGGCCGCGGCGGACCGCACTTCGTAATAGGGATCCGACAGCAAATCCAGCAGCACGGCGCGCACCGATGCATCGTACACGCCGAGCCGGCCGATCGCCGTCACGGCGTTGCGGCGGATGAAGCCGACCTGCCGGTAGTCGCCGCCGAGGAGGCGTTGGAAGAAGGGCGCCGGCGTCCGGTCGCGCAGCAGCGCGAGGAGGAATGGCAGGCGGTCGCGGTAGCCGAGCAGGCCGGCCAGCTTTACGCCCTCGTTCCGAATGGGCCACCGCTCGTCCTTGAGGAATCCGTCGACCCGGTACTTCAGGTAGTCTTCGCCCACGGATTCGATGAAACCCTTGTCGCGCCCATCGGCGAAACGCCGGACCAGCGCAAAGGGGGACAGCGCGGATGCCGGCGGTTCGTCTTGGCCGCCCTGGTCGCCCTGGTTGCCCTGGTTGCCCTGGTTGCCCGATTCGGCATCTCCGGCGGCGCCGTGTTCGTCGGGTCTTCCGTTGGAACGAACGTGGTCCGCCGGGCGGTCCGGGCGGTCCGGGTGGTCCGGGTGGTCCACGCGGTCCAGGTGGTCCGGGTGGCCCGCAAGCATCTGGTCCAAATGGTCGACGATCCGGTCCAGTCCGCTTCGGTCGAAGGTCTCGCGGGCCCGGCGGCTCATGGCGGCATGACCGGCCGGGTCGTCCAGGATTTCGAGGACCAGGCGGGCCAGGCGCTCCCCGTCGACCACGCCGATGGTCTGGCCGTCCTCAGCGGTAATCGATTCGTACACGACGCGGGCCGCGCCCCTCAATTCGAGCGTCCTGGCGTTCACGGCCTGGTGGTCGCCGGGCGCGTAGGGCAGCGGCACCAGGATGGAAGGGATCCCGCAAATGCCGATCTCGGTAACGACGCCGGCGCTGGCCCTGCCGATGACCAGGTCGCTGGCAGCGTAGAGCGTTTCGATTTCGTGGGAGTAATCCGACTGGTGGTATCTCGACAGGTGTTCACCGGCGAGGGCGAGCCGTTCCAGGCGGTTCCGGGTGTCTGCCCCGGCGTCGTAATCCGGGCTACGTGTCTGGCCGATGACGTGGATGACGTGGAGGTCCGGCCGGGCAAGCAGACAGGGCAGCGCGTCGACCACGGCCCGGTTGATGGACCGGGCGCCCGACGAAGCGCCGAAGGCGAATACGATCTTCGCGTCGGACGGCAGGCCCAGCGAGGCCCGCGCGGCGTCCCGGGACACGGCGCCGATCTCGCGCCGCACCGGGTAGCCCGACCACGTCGTCTTTTCCGGAGGGAAATACCGCAGCGACGCTTCGAAGGAAACCCCGATGCGATCCGCGATGCGGCCCGCGAGCCGGTTGACCTTTCCGGGCACGACGTTCTGCTCGTGGACGAAACACCGGCGACCGCCCGAGAGGCGGAGCGATTTGAGGATCCAGTGGGCCAGGAGGACCGGACTGCTGGCGTAGCCGCCCGTGGCGACGATCATGCGGGGCCGGTGTCTCGACAGGTGGAACAGGCTCTGGAGGACGCCGAATCCGGTGCTGACCGCGAAGCGCAGTAGCGCGAGCGGCGGCCTGCCCGACGGCAGGCCGCGGGCATGGACCAGGTCGATCGGATAGCCCCTCTTCGGCACGAGGGAGGCTTCCATTCTGCCCCGCGCGCCGACGTACACGACGCGGGCTTCGGGGTTCCGTGCCCGCACCTCGTCGGCGATGGCCAGCCCGGGATATACGTGGCCTCCCGTCCCGCCCCCGGTAAACACGTAGGTCAGCGGACGCTTTCGGACTGGCGGCTTCGGCGCAGCCGCCGTGGCGTCCGTATTCCGTGTTGCCGCGGTGACCTTCGGCGCTTCCTCGTCCGGTGGTTGTTCCGCATCCTGTTTCGAGGTGATCTGAGACATGGGCGGGGGTTCCGCTATCGGCAACGCGGGCACGCTGGAGAGACGCGACGACTTTAACCAATGGACGTTGGCAGGTCGCTTCGGTTCCGGAACGCGTACGATTAGCATCGAGGTTACTGCCACGACACAAAGCGCCAGAGGCCGCTTTATGAGGGGTACAGGGGAATGTAGGGGAATGCGGGGTACTGTCAAGCCGTAATGTGGCTTCATCAGGGCGTCCGGACGGAGGGGTTTTACTGTCGTAGCGCAGAATTCTAAATGACATGAACAGGTAGAATGGATATGTTTATGGATGCGCATTACGATTCATATCGACGACAACCTGCACGCGGAACTGAAGAATATCGCGGCACGTACAGGAAGGACGCTGACCGCCGTCATCCACGACGCGCTACGAGACTCCCTGTCACGCCGACGCAACGCGAAACGACCCCCGGTCAACCTGCGGGTGTTCCACGGGACAGGGGTCATGCCCGGGGTGGACCTGAACGACTCGGTCGCGCTCCTCGACCACATGGATGATGATCTAGGTCGTCCGCCGACCGTATAATCCACGGAGCCAGTAACCATGTCCGATATCAAGACCCGGCCCACCGACGCGAGCGTCGACGCATTCATTGACGCGGTGGACCATCCGCGCAGGCGCGAAGACGCGCGTACGTTAATGGATCTCATGCAACGGGTGACGGGCGAAGAGCCCGTGATGTGGGGACCGTCGATCGTGGGGTACGGAAGCTACCACTACCGGTACGCGAGCGGTCAGGAAGCAGACTGGCCCGTCGTGGGGTTCTCGCCGCGCAAACAGAACCTGTCGATTTACATCATGACCGGGTTCGAAGCGTCTGACGCGTTGCTTTCCCACCTGGGCAAGCACAAGACCGGCAAGTCCTGCCTGTACGTCAACAAGCTGGCCGACGTGGACCTGGACGTGCTGGAAAGCCTGGTCCGCGCGTCGGTCGCGGAGATGAAACGAAGGTATCCGGGCTGACCGGAGCGGCGGTCCGGAATCCCCGGCGCGCCTTTCTTTCAGGGCGGGTTACGACGGGTAGCAAATAGTATAAGGAGGACCCGATTAAGTTCGATGCAATGACCGAGTATACTTGACAAATTTTGGTTTTGGGGTTATAATTGTGGACGATCTGAAATCTATATATGCCGTGAATCAAGGTGATTCAACGGTGAAACTCTCAAACGGAGGAATCCAATGCGAGGTATATTCGTACTGCTGACCATGACCCTGGTCATGGGATGCGCAACCGAACCTGCGAACTTCGAGGAGCTCGTGGAGCGGTTGGACGCCACGGAACAGGAAATCCGCGCCAAGCAGGAAGAGATCCAGACGACGATAGCGACGTTCAACGAATCGAATCCCGACAGGCAGGTCGATGCGGAGTCGTTGACCAACATGGCGCTGAATCCTGACCACGAAGCCGTTTTGAATGAAATGCTGGCCGGCGAAGAGGACGTTTCGTACCGCGGTCTCGTGCAGGAGATCATCGATACCCGGGGCGAGGTCGCGGAGCTGCAGCAGCAGATGCAGGATCTTCGAGACGATCTGCCGGCGCCCTATACGGTTCAGCGCGGCGACTCCCACATCCAGGTCGCCCTGCAGTACCTCATGGAGAATCACGGCCTTTCGACCGCCGAAGCCAGCGACGTGGTCGAGCAGACCGCCCTGGTGGAGGACCTGAACGTCGGCAACCAGATCTGGCTGCTCTACACGGACGGCATCCTCGGCTCGTACGTGACGCAGGGCACGGCGGACATGTCTCCGGGCCGTGCGCAACGCATCGCCAGGGCGCGCATCAACCGCACCATCGCGACGTTGACCGACGAACGCGACGCGGCCGAGGCCCGGGCGGCTTTCATCGCCGATTCACTGGGCCAGGTCAAGGACATGCTCGAAGAGCGGATCGTGTTCCTGCGCAGCGAAGAAGAGCGTCTCAATGGACAGATCGCGATGCTGACCGACGCCCGTGACGAGGCACTGGCGCAGCGGGACATGGAGGAGCAGGCGAAGCTTGCGGCCGAGATGAAGCTGAACTCCATTTTCTTCGCCGTGAACACCATGGACCACTGGAAAGACTCGATGGTCATCAAGGATCCGTTCTTCGGCGGCCCCCGCGTGGAATCTCTCTCCGGCGTTGATTTTTCCCAGTCCCAGGACCTGCGCGAAGGCACGGTACTCACGATCGAACGCTCGGCCTTCCCGTCGCTGGACAGTATAAAGAAAGTGGACGTTTTCCCGCGCACCTTCAGGGACGGCCAGGACTACGTCGTCGCCTTCCATCCCTCGGGCGACCGGGTATCCATCGAACTGCTCGTGCCGGATAACTTCGCCGGACAGAACGTGCTTTTCGCCCTGAGAGACTAACGGCCAGATTCCCATCGAACAACTTGAATCATCTATACGCATCGCAGAATCGAAGGCGGGTGGCAGGCAGTCAGGCAACCCGCCTTCGCCTGCTTAGGAGCCGGGTTGCATGCAGTGGAAACAGGTACGTATCGTTCTTATTCTCGTTGTAATCTTCACCGCGCTTTGGTACGTCTATCCTTCCGTAAGAACCTCTGACTACTGGCAATACGCCCCCGTTCAGACCACCCTTACCCCGGAACAGATCGATGCGATCGATGCGGATCCGCTCCTGACCGAAGCGGACCGGGCGCAGCTCAAGGAACTGAACCTGACCAAGGCCGAACGCGACCGGCTTCAGGACCAGTCCATCCGCCAGGGTCTGGATCTCCAGGGCGGCGTGCACATCAAGCTCGAGGTGGACAAGTCCAACCTGCCGGAGGAGGAAGCCGTAGACGTCGTGGAACGGGCGATGCAGGTCATCTCGAACCGCGTCAACGAATTCGGCGTCACCGAACCGATCATCCAGCAGGAGGGCGAAGACCGCATCATCGTCGAGCTGCCGGGACTCAGGGACATAGACCGCGCCATGACGCTGATCAACCAGACCGCCCAGCTGGAGTTCAGGCTGCTGCGCGAAGGCAGCGAGCTTCGTTCGGTCGTCGAGCGCATCGACGCCCTGCTGGCGGCCCGCGATACCACGAGCGTCCCGGCGGATACGAGCGCCCTGATTCCAGAAGCGGCCACCACGGCGGAACGCAACCCCTTTCTGTCGTTGATCGACCTCTCCGACAACGAGATCATCGTACCGGCGAGCAATACCGCCCGCGTAGACGAAATCCTGGCCCAGCCCCAGGTGCAGAGCTTCATTCCGGCCGGCGCGGAGATCCGGGCCGGCGTGATGCGGACGACGGCCAGCGGACAACGCGTCAGGTCCTATTACTACATGAACGCCCAGCCGGAACTGACCGGCGCCGTACTGGCGGACGCCTTCCCGCAGACCGGTTCAGGCTCCGACATCGGCAGCATGGGCGTGGCGTCGGTGGGCTTCACGACCACGGACGACGGCGCCAGGACCTTCTCCCGCGTTACGGGGAACAACATCGGCCGGCGCCTGGCGATCGTGCTGGACGGCCGGGTGTTCTCCGCGCCGGTCATCCAGGGACGCATACCCAACGGCCGGGGCGAGATCACCGGGATCAACTCGCTGGAGGAGGCGAGGGACCTCTCCATCGTGTTGCGCGCCGGCGCCCTGCCCGCGCCCATGGAGATCATCAGCAAGTACGTCGTGGGGCCGTCCCTGGGCGAGGACGCCATCAACTCCGGCAAATGGGCCTCGATCCTGGGTCTCATCGCCGTCATGATCTTCATGGCGATGTATTACCGGACGGCCGGCTTCATCGCCAATTTCGCCCTGATCCTGAACCTCCTCTTCCTGCTGGCCGTCCTCGGCGCTTTCCAGGCGACGCTGACGCTGCCCGGCATCGCGGGAATCATCCTGACCATGGGCATGTCGGTGGACGCCAACATCCTCATCTTCGAACGGATCAAGGAGGAGCTCAGGGCCGGAGGGAAGACGATCCGGCAGTCCGTGGACAGCGGCTACGGGAACGCGCTCCGCACCATCGTGGACGCAAACATCACCACCCTGATCACCGCCTTCGCCCTGTACGAGTTCGGGACCGGTCCCATCAAGGGATTCGCCGTGACGCTGGGATTCGGCATCCTGATCAGCATGTTCACGGCCATCTTCATCACGCGGTCCCTCTTCGACGCGCTCATCGACCGGTGGCAGCTCGCCCAGGTCAGCATCGGTCGGACCGATCCCTTCGGGCGCCTGTTCTTTGGATTCATGCGGTTCGGCAAAGCGGCCTTCGTCATCACCTGGTGCGTGATCGTGGTCGGCCTGGGAACCATCGTCATGCGCGGCGGGGTGAACTGGGGCGTCGACTTTCAAAGCGGGTCGCTGATCGAGATGCGGTTCGATCCTCCGGTGCCGGTACAGGACATACGCGGCGCCCTGGGTAACGCCGCCATCGAGGACCAGCCCGTCGACCTGAGCCAGAGCGAGATCAAGGTGATCGGCGAGGAGGGCAACATCCTGATCCGGGCGGCCGCCAGCGACTGGAACGAGCAGCAGATCGCGTCGGCCGTGAAATCGACGCTCGGGGAACAGTTTCCCGAGAACCTGAAGGGCAATGAAGACGACTGGCTGCGGCAGGAATACAACGTTAGCCCGAAGATCGGCAAAGAACTCACGGTCGACGCCATGGGCGCGGTGGGAGCCTCCATCATCGGCATCGTCCTTTACATCACCATCCGGTTCCGGCAGGTCAACGGGTTCCGGTTCGGCATCGGGACGATCGTCGCGTTGATCCACGACGTGCTCATCGTGCTGGCCATGCTCACCCTCGTGGGCGAGGAGCTCACCATGGCGGTCGTGGCGGCCCTGCTGACCGTCGTGGGGTATTCGACGAACGACACCATCGTTGTCTACGACCGCATCAGGGAAAGCCTGGGCCGGACCCGGACGGAAGGGTTCTCGGGCGTGGTGGACCGCAGCATCAACGAATGCCTGAACCGGACCATGATGACGTCGCTCACCGTACTGCTGGTCCTGGTCTTCCTGCTGGCCGGAAGCACGTCGACCAACTGGGGATTCGCCCTGGCGCTGACCTTCGGCGTCATCACCGGAACCTATTCCTCGATTTTCATCGCCAGCCCCATCGTGGTCTGGTGGCAGAACTGGATAGCGAAGAAGCGCGAGGAAATCCGACGCGCCAGAAAGCCATCGCGGTCGAGCGTCGCCCGCACCGGTTAGTGTGAACGTACGCCGGGGCGCCGGCGCCGGACGCGGCCCTTGACGAATCGAGCGTAACCAGCGTCGGTCAGCAAACCCGCGGATCCCATGTCGCCTGCCGAACGCATTGAAGTCCTGCGCCGGGAAATCCGGTCGCACGATCACCGGTACTTCGTACTCGACGATCCGGTCATCAGCGATTACGCCTACGACATGCTGGTGAGCGAGCTGCAGGACCTGGAATCGGCCCACCCCGACCTGATCACCCCCGACTCGCCCACCCAGCGCGTCGGGGGATCTCCCTCCGCTTCCTTTCCCGTCGTTCGGCATCCCGTGCCCATGCTCTCCATCGGCAATACGTATAACGATGAGGAGATCCGGGACTTCGACCGCCGCATCCGCGACCTGCTGGGTCCGGAGCGGGAGTACGCCTACGCGGTCGAGTTGAAGATCGACGGTGTGGCCGTGAGCCTGCGCTACGAGAACGGCGCGCTGGCCCTGGGCGCCACGCGGGGTGACGGCGAGCAGGGCGACGACATCACGGCGAACCTGCGGACCATCCGGTCCATCCCCCTGCGCATTGCCGAAGAAGAGCCCCTGCTCAACAACATCGAGGTGCGGGGCGAAGTGTATCTCCCCCACGACGGGTTCGAGGCGCTGAACGCCTTCCGCGCGGAACGGGAGGAGCCGCTCTTCGCGAACCCCCGCAACGCCGCGGCGGGCTCGCTGAAACTCCGCGATCCCCGCGTCGTCGCCGAGCGGCCCCTGAAGGTCTTTCTCTACACGTTGCGTTTCGAGGACGAAGCCGGCGCGCTGGCTGGCTGGCCCGACCTGGACAGCCACTTCCAGCGGCTGCGCTGGCTGGCCGGCCAGGGGTTTCCGACCAACGGGGAAGCCCGAAGTTTCGCGGCCATCGACGAGGTGATCGGTTTCTGCCACGACTGGGAGGAGCGGCGGGACTCGCTGTCCTACGATATCGACGGCATGGTCATCAAGGTGGATTCCATCGGGCTCCACGGCGAACTCGGCGCCACGATGAAGAGTCCCCGCTGGGCCATCGCCAGCAAGTTCGCCGCGCAACGGGCCAGGACGCGTCTGGTGGACATCCGGCTCCAGGTCGGCCGGACCGGCGTGGTGACCCCGGTCGCCGAACTCGAACCGGTCTTCCTGGCCGGATCGACGATTAGCCGGGCCACGCTCCACAACGAGGAAGAGATCCGCCGCAAGGACCTGCGCGTCGGCGACACCGTGTGGATCGAAAAAGGCGGGGACGTCATCCCCAAGGTCGTTTCGGCCGACCTGGACGAGCGGGAGGGCGGGTCGGCGCCCTTCGAGATGCCGACGGCCTGCCCGGTATGCGAAACCGCGCTCGTGCGGGTGGGCGAAGAGGTGGCGTGGCGTTGCGGGAACGCGGCCTGCCCGGCCCAGACGCAGGCGCGCGTCACCCATTTCACCGGCCGGAACGCCATGGACATCGAAGGTTTCGGTCCGGCGGTCACCGAGCAGATCCTGGGAAGCGGCCTCATCGGGGACGTGGGCGACATCTACCGCCTGACCCGCGAGCAGCTCGGGACGCTGGAGCGCATGGGCGAGAAATCCGCCGGCAACCTGCTTGGAGGCATCGAAGCCAGCAAGGACCGCCCCCTGGACCGCCTGCTTTTCAGCCTGGGCATCCCCCACGTTGGGGAGCGGGCCGCCCGGCAGATCGCCGAGCGCTTCCGCTCCATCGAAGCCATCAAGGCGGCATCGGCAGAGGAACTGGTCGCCGTACCGGAGATCGGTCCGAAGATCGCCGAGAGCGTCGTCTCTTTCTTCCATAACGAACGGAACCTCGAGATCGTCGATAAGCTAAAAGCGGCCGGCCTTCGCATGTACCTGGAAGCGCCGGATAGTGGTGCGGAAGGCAGCACGGAAAGCGGCACGGAAAACGGCGCGGAATCCCGAGCGTTCGCGGACAAGATCGTCGTCATCACGGGCACGTTGCCAAACTACTCCCGCGAAGAGATGTCCGGGGAGATCGAAGCAGCGGGCGGGCGGGTGACGTCCAGCGTGAGCAAGAAGACGGACTACCTGGTCGCCGGCGAAAACGCCGGTTCCAAACTGAAGAAGGCCCAGTCCCTTGGTGTCGAAATACTGAACGAGGAAGAAACCATAGCCCGCATCAATGAAGCCCGCATTTCAGGAGAGCAGTCCCCATGAATGCCTATGGCTGCCAATCCATGGTGCGCCCGCTGAAACGGGTGCTGGTCAAGCGCCCGGAAGAAGCCTACGAAAGCCAGGATCGGATCGACGGGCAGTGGCGCGACCTGGACTACCTGGCCAGGCCGGAATTCGACCAGGCGGTAGAGGAACACCGGCAGTTCACCGCCCTGCTCGAAGCGGCGGGCGCCGAGGTGGCGTGCCTGCCGGCCGACCGCCGGACGGGTCTCGACTCGCTCTATACCCACGATCCCGTGGCCTCCGTGACCGACCAGGGCGTGATCCTGGGCCGCATGGGCAAGGACGCCCGCATGGAGGAGCCGGACGCCCTGGCGGACTGGTTCGCCGGAGCGGGCATCCCCGTGGCGGGACGTATCGAGCCGTCCGGCAGCGTCGAAGGCGGCGACGTGGTCTGGCTCAGGGACAACCTGGCCGTCATCGGGCTGACCTACCGCACCAACGGCGAGGGGATCCGCCAGTTCCAGGAACTGCTGCGGCCACGCGGCATCGACGTGGTGGCCGTCCCCATGGTCCACTGGGACGGTCCGGGCGCGGTGCTGCACCTCATGTCCGTCATCAGCCTGCTGGATACGGACCTTGCGGCCGTCTATGAACGGCTCCTGCCCATCCCCTTCCGGGAGATGCTGACCGCCCTGGGCATCGGCCTGGTGGCGGTGCCGGACGAGGAGTACGACAGTCTCGGCTGCAACGTGCTGGCCGTAGGACCCCGCCACGTCATCGTGCGAAGCGGCAATCCGGTTACGGTGGACCGCATGCGGAAAGCCGGCTGCCGGGTCGAAACATTTAACGGCGATCACATCTGCTACGCGGGCAGCGGCGGGCCGACCTGCCTGACGCGCCCGGTACTGCGGGCGTGAACAAGGTCGCTAACAATGGAAGATCTCTCATGGAAAAATACCGGGCAGGCTTCATCGGTTGCGGCGGCATCGCCACCGCCCACGCGGACGGATACCGCCACGTGGAGAACGCCGAGATCGAACTGATCGCGGGTTCGGACATTCATCCGGAAGGGGAGAAGGCGCAGCATCTCGCCCGGGAACACGGCATCCGGCTGTACGCGGACCATCGCGAAATGCTGGAGCGGGAACAACTCGACCTGGTGAGCGTATGCACCTGGCCCCGCGGCCACTGCGAAGCCACGATCGCGGCGGTGGAAAACGGCGCGAGGGGCATCCTGTGCGAGAAACCCATGGCCGTGTCCCTGGACGAGGCCGACCGGATGATCGGGGCCTGCGAGAAAGCCGGCGCCGCCCTCGCCATCGGCCACGCCCACCGTTTTTCGCCCCAGGCCGTCCAGGCGCGCGTATGGGTCCAGGCCGGGGAAATCGGGGAGGTCGCCATGATCTGGGGCCACTGCACCCTCGACCTGATGAACAACGGCACCCACGTCATCGACCTGATCAGCTACCTGAACGGCGACAGCCCGCCCCGGTGGGTCATGGGCCAGATCGACCGCCGCAACCGGATCGAAGGACGGCGCAACCATCCGGACATGCCGGCCGAAGACATGGCGATCGGTCGGGTCGGCTACGAAAACGGCGTCGTGGGCTTCATCGAACTGGGCGAACGTGCGAGCCAGTCCTTCTCCTTCCGGATCATCGGCTCCGACGGCATCATAGAAGTGAACAGCCCCGACGGGCCGCCACTGAAAATGCTGTCCAGCTATCGTTCGGACGGATGGCACGTGCCGCGACTGGAAGAGACTTATTCGAATATCTGCGGCGAGCTGGAGGAACTGGTCTCCGCCGTGGAAGGCCGCGGCGCCCACCGGTCCGAGGCGAAGATCGCCCGCACGGCCCTGGAGACCATCATGGGCATCTTCGAGTCCTCCGCGCGGCGACGCGTACTGGAATTCCCCATCGACGTCGGCGATTTCGTCCTGGAACGCATGGTCAGGGAAGGGTTGGTGTAAATTGAACGCAGCGCATGGCAACGAACAGCGGGCCAACCGACTGGTTCACGAGACCAGCCCTTACCTGAGGCAGCACGCCCGCAATCCCGTGGACTGGTATCCATGGGGCGAAGAGGCCCTGGAGAAAGCCCGGTCGGAAGACAAGCCCGTGATGCTGTCCATCGGCTACTCCGCGTGCCACTGGTGCCACGTCATGGCCCACGAGTCCTTCGAGAACGAGGAAACGGCGGAGATCATGAACCGGCACTTCGTCAACGTCAAGGTGGACCGGGAAGAACGGCCCGACCTGGACGAGATCTACATGAACGCCGTCACCGCCATGACGGGCAGCGGCGGCTGGCCCATGACCGTCTTCCTCACGCCCGGCCTGAAACCCTTCTACGGGGGCACCTATTTCCCCCCGGACGACCGGTACGGCCGGCCCGGGTTTCCCCGCATTTTGCAGGCCGTGGCCCAGTTCTACCGGGAGCGCCGGTCCGACGCCGAGGAACAGGGCGAGAAGCTTAAATCGCGCCTCGTCGAGCTGGCCGGGTTCACCTCAAGCAACGAGACTCTGGAAACGGGCCTGCTCGACAAGGCCTTCACCGGAATCGCCGCGTCCTATGACGCCACGAACGGCGGTTTCGGCACGCAGCCCAAGTTCCCCCCGTCCATGACGCTGTCCTTCCTGCTGCGCGAGCACCTCAGGTCCGGGCGGCAGTCGGCCCTCGACATGGCCGTCCATTCCCTGTCGAAAATGGGAAACGGCGGGATCTACGACCACCTGGGCGGCGGATTCCACCGCTATTCCGTCGACGCGAAATGGCTGATCCCCCACTTCGAGAAGATGCTGTACGACAACGCGCTGCTCCTGCGGACCTATACCGAGGCGTTCCAGGCCACCGGAGAACCCCTGTTCCGCAAGGTCGTTTCGGAAACGGCGTCCTACGTGATCCGCGAGATGATGCAGCCCGGCGGCGGCTTCTATGCGACCCAGGACGCGGACAGCGAGGGCGAGGAAGGCCGGTTCTTCGTGTGGACGCCGGACGAGATCAAGGCGGTCCTGGGGGATGAGAAAGGCCGCCTGTTCGCCCGGTACTACGGCGCGGAAGAAGGGGGCAACTTCGAACACGGGACCAGCGTCCTGCACGTGGACGTCGACCTGGAGCCGCTGGCCGCCCACCTGCAAGTAGCGCCGGACGATCTGCGGGCGATCGTGTTCGAAGGACGTCGGACCCTATTCGATCACCGCGAGCAACGCGTGCACCCCGGACGGGACGAGAAGGTCATGACGGACTGGAACGGGCTGATGGCCGGCAGCCTGGTCCGGGCGAGCCGCGTCTTCGGCGAACCGGCCTGGCTCGACGCGGCGGCGGATTCGATGGGGTTCGTCCTGGACGCGCTGTACGAGGACAGCAGGCTCATGCATACGTTCAAGGACGGCCGGGCGCGGTTCAACGGCTACCTGGACGACTACGCCTTCACGGTTTCCGCGCTCCTGGATTTATACGAGGCGACCTTCGACCCGACCTGGTTCGTCCGCGCCGAAGCGCTCATGGACACGACGATCGAGCGGTTCTGGGATCCGGAGGACGGCGGGTTCTTCTTCACCAGCGACGACCACGAGACGCTCATCGTCCGGTCCAAGAATCCCTACGACAACGCCATCCCCTCGGGCAACGCCGTGAGCGTGCAGAACCTGCTCCGGCTGGCGGCATTCACCGGCAGGAACGAATACCGGGACCGGGCCGGGCAGACCCTGTCGCTCTTCACGGATTACATGGGCGCGGCGCCCGGGGGCTTCGGCCAGTTGCTGTGCGGACTCTCCTGGTATCTCGACAGGTCCGTGGAGATCGCCCTGGTCGGCGCCAGGGAAGACGCCGCCACGCGGGCCATGCTGGACCTGATCGACGGCACGTTCCTGCCGAACAAGGTCGTGGCCCTGCACGATCCGTCCGAGGACGACGACCGTGCCGGGAAACACATCCCGCTCCTCGCGGACCGGCCGCAGATCGACGGCGCGACCACGGCCTACGTCTGCGAGCAGTTCGTGTGCCGGCAACCGGTGACCACGGTGGATGAGCTAGCCGAACTGCTTTCAGTCAATCCCCAGTAACCGGGCTACCGCGCCCTTGCCAGCGGCCTGATCGCGGGTGTAGTGCGCGGGCATCTGGCTATCAGTCCAACGTCCGGCATTCTGCAGTTCCACCAGGGTAGCGCCACGCTGCGCGAGTTCCTGGGCGGTTCCGATGCGAAGGCTGTGCCCACTCACGCCCTTAATGCCGACCAGCTCCGCGGATGCCTTGATGGCCAGCCGGGCGCCGTCCACCGTCAGCCGGGCATCGCTCATCCGGTCGCCCTTCAGCATCCGGCGGAAGAGGGGTCCCACCGTGTAACCGGCTTGCTGCTGCAACTGCTGGATCGTGTCGACGGTCCGGGCGGTCAGAAAGAGGGTGGCGCCCTTCCCCTCCTGGTCGGTCTTGCTTTGAAGCAACAGGAGCCGCCCACTCCCGTCGAACGCGGTGGTGATGTGCTCGCAGTCGATGGCGACGGCTTCTCCAATCCTCAACAGCGCATCGCTCATCACGCGAAAAAGCGCGGCGTCCCTCAGTCCGGCCAGGGTGTCGGTGGCGACGGCGTTTTGCACCATGATCTTGACCGTCTCGCGGCTCAATCCCGTTACCTGGCCGCGGCCCCTGTTTCGACCTTCGCGGCGGATTCCGGCCAGCGTTCGGCTCGTCAACGGTCCCACGCTCGACGGGCGTCGATCCAGCTTCTCCCAGAAACGAACGGCCTGTACCACTACCGTAACGGAGGCCGGCGCAAGTCCCCGGGTATACAGATGCGCCAGGTAGCCGGCCAGCGCAGTGTCGGTCAACTGCTGCCCATCCAGGTGCTCGAACAATTTGCGCAAAGCATCGCCGTACGCTTTTGCCGTGTTCGGCGCGATGCTGGCTTCCAGCAATCGCGCGACTCCGACGGACGTTCGGTCGGCTTTGTTTTCGAGGGTATGCTGTAAGGAAACGTTTCGCTGCATCGTACTTTCTCAATACGAAATTCCAGCACGCATTCATGGGGAGAGTTTTTTTTTATTTGGACGAGACAGGGAGGAACCTGGACACTAACTCCTGTCGCAATCTGAAATGTTTGTTCTTGTGATATGTTTGGAGATGTTCAATGCATTTCGGACGGCTGAGTTTGCAGGATCGATCCCGGTGCCGATGGGCTAGGACGGCTTCCCTCAGTTACGGATTCGATAGGGTGTAGCGACTGAATGCGGGGTTCGTTGACCATTCTCGCCAGTCTCAGTATGCTGTTTCGTTGTCTTTCTGTATGGTAGGTAAGGTACGAATGGATGCAGGGAAAGGTCAACCATATTATGAATATCAAATATTTTTATGATTATTATGTTATTTACTCCATATATATATATGAATAGAC
>VXRC01000011.1 GCA_009838645.1 Gemmatimonadota bacterium
CGCCCGCCCTATCCGTCTTTCGTCCGCTCGTGGTGAAGACAGTCGGTCTTACCCATTGTAACAAATATAGCAAAGGACTCGAGAACCCGTGGGCAGCCAATGACTAATTCAATAACACCAGCGGACTACGTTCCACCCACGCGGACCGGAGGTTGACCAATGACGGACCATCCAGGAGTTAAGCCGGCAGATTCGGTCGTTTCAGAAACGGACAGGCTCAATCTGCTGTTTTCGGAGGTGTACACGAAGGATCATAGCATTCGGGATCGGCTTAAATCCATAGAAGTCAAATTAAACCTGCTTATCGGTGCGATTCCCATCATCACGATCATCCTTCTGAAGATCGTCGAGCATCTTTTCCCCGGTTTGAAATAGCCGGCTGTTCCCATCCGCAAACGCGCTTCGACACGCAGCGGGACCGCGACGTCTGTTTCCCGGTTGACAAACCACGCGCGCCGCAACTTTTTCTAATCGTCAATAAGCGGCCTGCTGAAAGTACTCCAGTGGCCGCGTTCCGGGTACCACTGACCTCATCGGCTTACACTTGAGAACGGAGACTTCATGTCCATACTGGACGCATTCAGGCTAGATGGCAAAACCGCCCTCGTAACCGGCTGTCGCAGGGGGATCGGCAGGGGACTGGCCGAAGCGCTCGCCGAAGCAGGCGCGGATATCTTAGGCGCAAGCGCGTCGATGGAGTCGTCCGGCAGCGAAATCGAAGGGGCTGTCACAGCCCTGGACCGCAAGTTTACCGGTTACAGCGTCGACCTGAACAACCGGGACGCGCTGTATGATTTCATTCACCAGGTCAAGAACGATTTCCCGGTCATCGATATCCTTGTCAACAACGCCGGGCTTACGTTGAGGGCGCCCGCCGCCGAACATTCCGACGAATACTGGGACACGGTCATGAATGTAAACCTCAACTCGCCGTTCATCCTGAGCCGGGAGATCGGACGGGACATGGTCGCCCGAGGCCGCGGAAAGATCGTGTTCACCGCATCCGTACTGTCCTTCCAGGGCGGCATCACCGTGCCCAGCTACGCGGCGTCCAAGGGGGCCGTCGCACAACTGGTCATGGCCCTTTCCAACGAATGGGCCTCCAAGGGCGTCAACGTCAACGCCATCGCGCCGGGCTATATCGCCACCGACCTCACGTCGGCCCTGCAGCATGACCCGGAGCGTTCCAGGTCCATATCCGAACGGATCCCCGCCGGCCGGTGGGGCGCGCCGAGCGACCTGGGCGGCACCGTCGTCTACCTCAGTTCGGATGCTTCCGACTACGTCCACGGTGCGGTACTGGCCGTCGACGGTGGTTGGCTGGGCCGATAGGACACCCGGGAACCTAAATGGATCCCACGCGCCTGCGGTGTATGTCGACTGAAACGTCAGGGGGCCGTCCATGCCGTCGCCATATTCCAATCTGTTGACCGAAGAAGAGAAGTGGCATTTCGACCTGCATGGATACCTGCACCTGCGCGGCGTGATCGCGCCGGATCGCCTGGCACGCATCCTGGAGGTCGTCGCTCACTGGCTCTCCGTGGACGAGCCCGAGATCCCCGCGCCGGTGTTCAGGCACCGTCAGGAGCCCTACAAGACACACCTGGACCACATCCAGTACGGCCACCGGTTGTTCCAGGAACTGAACGCCGATCCGGAGATCATCCGCGTCGTCGCGGGGCTGACTATGGGCATGCCCCGGCTGTTTCACTGCAACTTCACGAAAATGGACCCGGCGGCGCCGGACGACGAGGATCACCAGGGCTACCACCGGGACGACAGCGAGTTCAAGTTTCCGCCGGGGTTCCGCAACCCCCACAACGATTACCAGGCGGCGGGCGGCGAGATCTACTGCAGCCACCTGGCCACCTGGGTCGCACTGGCCGACGTACCCGAGGGGACGGGGTTCAGCCTGGTGCCCGGCAGCCACAAGTCGGCCTTCGCAACGCCTGACGGGCTGAAGGTCGGCCACCAGCCGCCTGTCTCCATCACCGTACCCATGGAAGCCGGCGACGCCCTCGTATTTTCGACCCACGTGCTGCATGACGCCGCGGTCTGGACCCAGGACTATCCCAGAATGAACATCTTCCAGCGGTATCAACTCAGCGCCTATTTCAACGAAACCGGCAAGGGCGGGCTGCCCTTCGAGGAATTCCGCGATCAGATCACCAAAGAGGAATACGAACTGGAGTCGCTGAGCAAGGAGGAGAAGGCCGCCGTGACTCGAATGCGGCGTCACTTCGGATTGTAGTCAACCCACAGGAGACCTGCATGGCTTGGATACGCACCATTGACGAATCGGAAGCGGAAGGACAGTTGGCCAGGATTTACCAGGGCTCGATGCGATCCTGGGGCGGCGTGGACAACATCATCAAAGCGCACAGCCTGAACGTGCAGGCGATGCGGGCGGTGATGGTCTTCTACAAGGGCCTCATGCACGGGGACTGCGACCTGACGCTGGGACAGCGTGAAATGATCGCGACGACCGTCTCGGCCCTCAACGAGTGCGAGTACTGAATCCGCCATCATGGGGAGGGGCTCCTCAGAGAGATCAACGACCGGGAACTGGTGGACGCGATCAAGAAGGACTACCGCGCGGCGGACCTGGACGCTGCCGACCGCGCCATGCTGGACTATGTGCGCAAGCTGACCCTGGCGCCCGCTACGACATCGGAGTCGGATATCGTTGCGTTGAGGGAGGCCGGGTTCGGCGACAAGGCGATCCTGGAGATCAACCAGATCGCGGGTTTCTTCGCCTGGTGCAACCGTACGGTGGACGGCCTGGGTGTGGAACTGGAGGCGTTCTGGGACGATCCGGATGCGACGAATGTCTAGTCATCCCGCATTGCGGGAATTACGCCAAAACGGGGTTGGTCGCAGGATCCGTGTATACGAGGCATGATGGATTCGTTTGAAGTCATTCCGACCGGCGGCGCACTCGGCGCTGAAGTGCGTGGCCTGGATCTGCGCAACGAACTGGACGGGGAGACCGTACGTGTGCTGTGCGGCGCCTTTCTCGACCACTGCGTGCTGTTTTTCCGCGGCCAGGCGATCAGCCAGGAGGACCTGGTCCGCTTCACCCGGTATTTCGGAAGGCCCGTACCGCACGTGCGGCCGCAACCGGATCGCCCCATCGAGGAGATCTTCGTCATCTCTAACGTGACCGAGGACGGCAAGCCCATCGGGGCCCTCGGCAGCGAGGAAATCCCCTTCCATTCGGACCTGTCCTACCTTCCTGAACCGGGCACGATTTCATTGCTGTACGCGCTGGAAATACCTGACGAGGGCGGCGACACGATGTGGGCGAACGGATATGCGTCCTACGAAGCGCTGGACCCCGACATGAAGGCCCGCATCGACGGCCTTAACGCGGTTCACCGGCACTCCATCGACGCGCTGAATACCCCGGAGCCCACGATGCATCCGGTCGTCCGAATCCATCCGGAGACCGGGCGTAATGTGATCTACGTCAGTCCCCACCTGACGCATCACATCGCGGACATGGAACAGGGAAGCGGCCAGAACCTGCTGGACGAGCTGATCGCCCATGCCACCGATCCTCGTTTCATCTGGCGGCACCGTTGGGCGGTTGGCGACCTGGTCATGTGGGACAACCGCTGCACTATGCACCGCCGCACGCCATTCGACGACCGGCAACGCCGGGTCATGTGGCGCACGCAGGTGTTCGGCGCGGGAACAAGATAGGTGGCGTGGAATCGCGCGCGGTCCGCGGCCGGCCTGTAGTCAGGCGGCCTGGATCAGCAGTACCTCGGGCGACCCGGATCAAGCAGACTGTTGATCCAGCACCACCGGTTCGATTGCGTACCGGTCTTCGCCCTCGCACGAAATCCTGCCCGAGGAGACGTTCGCATCATGATCCAGTGCGATGATCCAGCCTTCGTCGGCCGCCTGTCGGAGCAGGCGCATCTTGGCGACCATGGTATCGTAGGGAAACAGGTCGTAGGCCATGTTGTAGGGTGCCCGCAGGTGGGTCTTCATGGGCAGGATATCGCCTGAGTAGACCGCTTTTGAGTCGCCGGACTCCACTTTCACCAGTTGATGGTACCGGGTATGGCCGCCGGTCACCTCGACACGGATCCCTTCCTCGATCTCCACGTCACCCTCCACCAGGGTCAGCACGCCCCGGTCCATCAGGGGCTGGTAGTTCTCGGGGCGATAGGTGGTCTTCATGGTGCCGTAATCACTCAGGGCGTCCTCCCACTCGCCTTTCTGAACCACATACTGCGCGTTGGGGAAAGCAGGTACGGCCCGGCCCTCCTCGTCCATCCGGGTCGCGCCGCCCGCGTGGTCGAAATGGAGGTGGCTCAGGATGACGAGATCGATATCCTCCGCGGATACGCCCCGGGCCGACAAAGATCCCAGGATGGTGGAACCCGACATCCCGTAGATGCCCCGGTCCCGGTCGGTCATCTTGTCGCCGTAACCCGTGTCGACCAGGATGAGCCGCCCGTCCTTCCGGATCAGCAGGCAGTTCGTATCGTTGGAGATCCGGTTCTTTTCGTCGGGGGGACAGACCTTCTCCCAAAGCGGTTTCGGAACGATCCCGAACATGCTCCCGCCGTCCAGTTTGAATACGCCGCCGCTGACGACAGACAGTTCCACTTCGTGCTCCTTTTGTTAACTCCTTTCTACCGTTTTACATGCCCTCACATAATAGTTGCCGGCCAGGTGAATGTCATGGCAAATGTGCTCGCGCTTTACGCCCTGCGGGATTTCCGTTACATTTAAACGGAAGCGCAGGTTCGTTCCTGACACTTCCTGACCTCTTCGCGGCCGCGCCGTCCTTGATCCAGTTGAATCGCGCATAGTATCCGCAGGTTACCGACATGTCCCTTTACGACTACATCGCCGCCGTGCCGAAGGCGGACCTGCACGTGCACCTGGAAGGGTCCATTCAGCCGTCCACGCTGCTGATGCTGGCGGAACGGCACCGCGTCGACCTGCCGGCGGACACGGAGGAGGGATTGCGTAACTGGTACCGGTTCAGAGATTTCCACCATTTCATCGAGGTCTATGTCGCCATCACGAAGTGCCTCCGCACCGTGGAGGATTTCGAGCTGATCGTGTACGAATTCGGCGCCGACATGGTCCGCCAGAACATACGGTACGCCGAAGTGACCTTCTCGCCGAGCACTCACCTCTGGATCAACCGGGTCGACCAGGACGTGTGGTTCACCGGGCTGACAAACGGACGCCGGCGGGTAAGGGAATCGTTCGGCTGCGAAATCAACTGGGTCTTCGACCTGGTGCGCAACGACTACCCCGAGCGGGGACGGTTCGACTATACGACCGATGTGGCCATCGAGGGGATGGACGACGGGGTCGTCGCCCTGGGCCTGGGCGGGATGGAGGAAGGATACCCACCCGCGCCTTTCGTTCCGTGGTTCGACCGGGCGAGATCCGCGGGACTGCACAGCGCCCCCCATGCCGGTGAGCACGCCGGCCCCGAGAGCATCTGGAGCGCGATCAATGACCTGGGCGCCGTGCGCATCGGGCACGGGGTGCGGGCCATCGAGGACCCCGAACTCGTCGATTACCTGGCGGAACACCGGATACCGCTTGAAATCAGCCCCACGAGCAACATCAGCCTAGGGCTCTACCCCGATGCGGCGTCTCATCCCCTGAAGGCACTCCACGAGGCGGGCGTTACCGTTACCGTCAACTCGGACGATCCCCCCCTGTTCAACACCACGTTGACCGGCGAAGCCAACCTGCTCGCGGACCCCTGGGGGTTTTCCAGGGAAACCATCGACGAAATCCTGCTGAACGGGATTCGCTTCAGCTTCCTGCCGGACGATCGGAAACAGATCCTGGAGACCGAATTTCGCAATGAAATGCGCGCGTTGCGGAGCCGGACGGGCGAACCGGACAAGGCGGGCGAACCGGGCCAGGACGGCTGACCTCGTGGCGACCCTCGCCTGACTCCCGATCAGGCAGGCTGACCTGGACCCTCAGACCAGGTGGCACGCCGCCCTGTGGCCGTTACCCTTGTCTTCCAGTACGGGGACTTCGGTCTTGCAGCGGGCCTCCGCCAGGGGACACCGTGGGTGGAAGGGGCACCCCGGGGGCAGGTTTGCCGGGTTGGGCACGTCGCCCTTGAGGATGATCCGGTCGCGGCCGAGCGTGGGATCGGGAAGGGGCACGGCCGAGAGCAGGGCCCTGGTGTAGGGGTGCAGCGGTTTCGCATACAACTGGTCCCGCGTGGATGTTTCGACGATCCTGCCGAGGTACATGACGGCCACCCGGTCGCTGATGTGGCGCACAACGCGGAGGTCGTGGGAGATGAACAGGTAGCTGAGCCGGAACCGGTCCTGCAGCACCTTGAGCAGGTTGATGATCTGCGCCTGGATCGATACGTCGAGCGCCGAGACCGGTTCGTCGGCGATGATCAGCTCGGGCCGGACGGCCAGCGCCCTTGCGATGCCGATGCGTTGCCGCTGGCCGCCGCTGAACTCGTGGGGATACCGGCGGGCGTGCGCGGGATTCAGGCCCACCGTTTCGAGCAGTTCGGCCACGCGGTCACCCGCTTCAGCCCGTGTGCTCAATCCGTGCACCGTCAAAGGTTCCCTGAGCAGGGCGCCGACGGTCATACGCGGGTTGAGGGAGCCGTAGGGGTCCTGGAACACGATCTGCATCTGGCGCCGCAGCCGCCGGAGATCGCCCTTCTTCATTTCGAAGACCGCGTGCGGCCTGCGCGCATCCCCCTCTTCGAGGGCCGTATGGAACGTGGCCGTTCCCGCGGAGGGATCGACCAGGCGCAGGATCGCCCGTCCGATCGTGGTCTTCCCGCACCCGCTTTCGCCCACCAGGCCCAGCGTTTCGCCCCGTTCCAGGGTCAGGTCGACCCCGTCGACGGCCTTGATGGCTGCCCGGTGGCGCCGCAGCAGTCCGCCGCCCACGGGGAAGTGTTTCTTCAGTCCCCGGACCTGCAGTAACATTCCATTTCCTTCAGCCATACGATTAACTCCGCTATACCGTCTCCGCCTGCACGACCCGCTGCCATTCGCCGCAACGGACCAGGTGGCGGCCTTCCACGTCCTTCAGCGCCTGCGGCCGGCCGCAGGCTTCCACCGCGAAATCACAACGCGGGGCGAAGCGGCATCCCGCCGGAAAGCCCACGGGATCCGGCACCGTCCCCTCGATGGTCGAAAGCTCCTCCGAACCCGAACTCATGGTCGGCACGGAGGCGAGCAGTCCGCGGGTGTAAGGATGGCGGGGACTGCCGAAGAGCGTTTTCACGTCGGCCCGCTCCACGACCTGCCCCGCGTACATGACCAGCACCTCGTGGGCCATCTCGGCCACGATGCCCAGGTCATGGGTAATCAGCATGAGGCCCATGCCCCGTTCTTCCTGCAGGCGGCGCAGCACATCGAGAATCTGCGCCTGGATCGTAACGTCCAGCGCCGTGGTCGGTTCGTCGGCGATCAACAGCTTCGGGTCGCAGGAAATAGCCATGGCGATCATCGCGCGCTGGCGCATGCCGCCGCTGAGTTCGTGGGGATAGCTTTCGGCCCGTTCTTCCGGCAGCGGGATGTCCACCAGGTCCAGCAGCTCGACGGTCCGCCTCCAGGCCTCCTTCCGGTCCGCGCCGCGGTGAAGGCGGACGGCCTCGGCGATCTGCTCGCCGATGGTGAATACGGGGTTCAGGGACGTCATGGGTTCCTGGAAGATCATGGCGATGTCGTTGCCCCGTATGTCCCGGATCTGCCGGTGGGAAAGCTTCAGCAGGTCCCTGTCCTCGAAGAAGATCTCTCCTCCGGCGATGCGGCCGGGCGGCTGCGGGATCAGTCCCAGGATGGAGTAGGCCGTCATGCTCTTGCCGCACCCGGACTCGCCCACGATACCAAGCGTCCGGCCGGTCTCCACCTCGAAGCTGACGCCGTCGACGGCTCGCACCACGCCACTCTCGGTGTCGAAGTAAGTCTTCAGGTCGTTTACGCGCAGGATCGTGTTCGGCATGGGTCCCTCATGCGTCTCTCATGCGGTTCCGCGCTGCCTGGGGTCCAGGGCGTCGCGCAGTCCGTCTCCCAGCAGGTTGTACAGGGTGACCGTGATGAAAATGGCGAATCCGGGCACGATTACGAGCCACCAGGCCGCGATATTGCTGCGCGCTCCGGCCAGCAGCGATCCCCAGGTGATGACCTCGGCGGGCACGCCGATGCCGAGGAAGCTCAGTCCCGATTCGGCCAGGATGGCGCCGGCCACGCCGAAGGCCGCGGGGATCAGCACGGGCGCGATGGCGTTGGGCAGGATGTGCACGGCCATGATGCGCAGGTTCGAACAGCCCAGGGCACGCGCCGCCGCGATGTAGTCGAAGGCCCGGACCTGGAGGAACTGGGAGCGGGTCAGCCGGGCGATGCCCACCCATCCCGTGAACCCGATGATGATCATGATCCAGAATAGGCTCGGTGGGAAGAAGGCCGCCGCCGTGATGATCAGGAAGAAGGGCGGGATCGCCGCCCAGAGTTCGAATACGCGGGACAGGATCAGGTCCGTCCACCCGCCCAGGTATCCCGCCAGCGCACCGAGCCCCACGCCGATGAGCAGGGAAATGCCCACCGAGACCAGCCCGATGGTCAGCGAATACCGCGTACCGTGAATGAGTCCGGACAGCACGTCGCGGCCCAGCCGGTCCGTGCCGAACAGGTGGTCGCTTCCCGGACGCTCGTACCGGGCGCCGAGGCGGATCTCGTCCGGCGCGTAGGGGATCAGGGGAAACACCGCGTCGCTGTACGCGTACCGCTTGAAGTTCCTCCGCGTCCGCAACTCCTCCGGCCAGTCCATCAGGCCGGTGTACACCGCGTATTGCCTGAACGCCGGGAAGTAGGTCTCTCCCTGGTAGACCATGTAGTACGGCTTGTTGCCGGCGATCAGGTCCGCGGTCAGCGCGAGGACGGCCATGGCCACGAGGACGTAGAGGCTGTAGAGCGCCGGACGGTTCTTGCGGAACTCCTTGCGCGTCAGCCGCCAGAAGCTCTCGCCGCCCTCGTTCATCACGGCATCGGCCGGCGTGCCGCTCACGCCATCGGCCGGCGTGCCGTTTAAGGCTTCATTGTCGTTAAGGTTGGACGAGTCCGATCCCACCGCCGGTCTCCTTCACAGTGAATTACTCCTTCCCAATGCCGGTCTCCTATCCCTGCAACTGGTCGAATGTGATCCGCGGATCGACGACCTTGAGCAGGATGTCCGCGACCAGGATGCCCAACAGGGAAAGCAGGGAACCAATGGTGAAAAGCGCCATGACCATGGGGTAGTCCCTGGTCAGCACCGACTCGAAACCGAGCAGCCCCATGCCGGGAATGGTGAATATCGTCTCGATGAAAACCGATCCAGCGATCAGGGCCGGCAGCAACCCTGCGGACGTGGTCACGATCGGGATCAGCGAGTTGCGGTACACGTGCCGCAGGATGACGACTTTCTCCGACAATCCCTTGGCCCGGGCGGTCCGCACGTAGTCCTGGCGCAGGTTCTCCAGCATGCTCGTCCGCATGAACCGGGAGATCGTCGCGAAGCTGATGTAGGCGGAGGCCAGCACGGGCAGGAACATGTGGTACAGGTGGTCCGTGAGGAGCCGCCAGAAGTTCCACTCGCTGGAGGCGTCCAGCGACTGTATGCCCGAGGCCGGGAACCAGTACAGGAACTCCCGGTTGCACAGGAAGATGATCAACAGCATGCCCACCCAGAAGGAGGGCATGGACCACAGGACGAAGGTACCGGTCGTCAGCATCCGGTCCGTGAGGGTGTTCTGCTTGACCGCGAGCCAGACGCCGAGGGGCAGGCCCACCAGGTAGGCGATGACGATCGCGATGACGTTGATCTCGAGCGTTACGGGCAACCGTTCCATGACCCGGCCGATGACGGGCTGGTTGTCCTTGAAGGATCGGCCGAAATCCAGCGTGACGAAGCGGTGCCCCGCGAGTTTGAAGAGTTCGATCCCCGCACCCCGGTAGGCATAGTTACCCGCCGCGCTGAAGGTCCTGCCTTCCCAGAAAGAGGACCGTTCCAGTTCGCCCGCTTCCTCTGGAGCGATATCCCGGGCAAGGACGAGGAACCGCTCTTTCTGCTCTGCCCGGTCCAGTCCCGTCAGCGCACGACGTTCCGACGCTTCGAGCCGTTCCAGCAACCCGTCCGCCCGCAAGGCGCTCCGGTCGAATGCGCTGATGGTCTCGACTTTCAGGAACAGCGCCGTGACCCAGTTGAAGTATTGCACGTGGACCGGCCGGTCCAGGCCGAGCTGCCTGCGGAGTTCCTCGCGGGTCTTTTCGATGTCCTGCTGCCGGTCGGACGCGAGCCCCTCGCCGCCGGCCACGCCGCCGAGGAACAGGTCCACGGGATCGCCGGGAGCCAGGTGCATGATGAAGAAGGAGATCACCGTGATCCCGACGAGCGTAGGGACCATGAGCAGCGAGCGTTGAAGGATGTAACCGAGCATAGGAGAACGTGCCCCCCGCCGGGTCATGGCCGGTTCAGCGCGTCATCACGGGTATGGACAGGGGCCGGAAACGCGCTGCGTTACTGGTACATCCGGTCGGTAGGCTCTACCCACCACTCCTGGTTCACGGCGCCTGCCGGATACCAGTTGACGCCCTGGAAGCGCCGGCTGTACGCACTGGCGACACGCGATTTCCAGAGAAAGGTATAGGGTTGTTCCTCGTGGAGGATCTCCTGGAACCGGCGGTACAGTTCGATCCGCCGGTCCATGTCGAATTCCGTTCGGTAGACCTCGAGGATCTCATCGGATTCCGCATTGCGGAAACTTACGAAGTTCGATCCGTTACCTTCGATCTGGGACGAATGCCAGATCTGGTAGGAATCCGGCGGAAAGCGCAGTCCCGTTCCCCCGCTCCAGCCGAGAGTCACGGCCGCGAAATCCTTGTTCTTCACCCTTTCCAGGAATATGGACCAGTCCAGTTCGCGGACCTGGCAGTCGATGCCGAGGTCCTCCAACGCGCTCTGTAGCGTCAGCGCAATATCTTTCCTGAGCTGATTGCCCGAGTTGACGAGAAACTCGAAACGGAAGGGGGTTCGCTCACCGTCGATCTCCCTGTCGAGGATCCCGTCGTTGTCCGTATCCGACCAACCGGCTTCGTTCAGCAAGGCCAAAGCCCGTTCCGGGTCGTAGGCGTAGGGCTGCAGGTCGTGATTGTACTCGGGCCGGAACTTGTGAATGGGACTTTCGACAGTTTCCGCGAGCCCGAATAGGAGGTTACGCACCATGGATTCCCGGTCGGTGAGGTGGGTCATCGCCTGGCGTACCCGACGGTCCCGGAATATGGGGTGTTCGTTGTTCCACCCGATATAGACGTATCCTCCCGCATACTGAATACCCTTCATGAACCGGTCCACGAAACCGGGGGACCAGCTCTTCTCCTTGAATTCCAGGGGTTTCATTCCGTGGATATCGAGGTTGCCGTTGGTCAGTTCGATGAAGGCGGCGTCCAGGTTGTTGATGATCTTGAAGACGACCCTGTCCACGTGTCCGGCGGGGGGGATTCCTTCCACGTCCCGGCCCCAGTAGTTCTCGTTGCGGGTGAGCACGACCCGCTGGCCCGTGACCACGTCGTCCTCCCAGTCCGCCACGTAATAGGCCCCGCTTCCCAACATGCGCCGGTTGAAATCCTGGTTGAACCTTTCGCCGAACTGCCGTACCCGGTCCGCGTGTTCCCCCGCTTCCCAGCTACCGTCGATGAGGCTGCCGATCGGCACTGGATCGAGCAACCCGTCCGGATCGTAGAAGTGCCGCGGGAGGATATCGAAACCGCCGAGGAAGAGATCGTTCAGGATGTAGGGTTGGCGGCATTCGAAACTGATCTCGTATTCCCCGAGTTTCCTGACGTCCTGAATGGAGGAGTAGTAGTTTCTGAGGTGAGGTGCCCGTACCGTGGGCGTCTGGATGACCTTCATGCTGAACAACACGTCGTCCGCCGTCAGTTGAACGCCGTCCGAGAAATGGACGTTCTCGCGAAGTCGGAAGGTATAGGTCAGCTTGTCGTCCGATACGGCGGGATAGTCCACCGCAATGAAACCCCGCTGCGCGTAGGGTGGATCGTACGCCGGCTCCAGCAGCGATTCGAAGACGTAGGTATGGACCTGCGTGGCGCCCTGGTCGCTCGACGTGTAGGGATTGAAGTTTTCGGGATCGGAAAGCGCGTGGCGCACCATCCAGTCTCCGTACCGTGGTTCGTCCATGCCCGCGTACTTCAGCGCGGCCTTCTCCGTACCATCCAGCACGACCGTATCCCTCGATTCGGACAGGATCGTCTGTACCTTGTTCCAGGGATCTTCCGTGGTTTCGCCGCCGCCGCAGGCGATCTGAGAGGCAAGCAGGCAAATGGCTGCGGTCGTTGCCGCGGTACCCATGGTCTTATGCATGATGTGATACCTCCAGGCATGTCCAGTGCACGATGCATAACCCGCATACAGTCCGGTGGTCCTCCGGGCAGCTACCTGCCCAGGCCCTTCTCCTCGAAATCGATGACGATCTTGATGCACTCGCCCTTGCGTCCGGTGGCCATTTCGAAACCTTCCTGGACCCTGGCGAAGGGCAGTTTATGCGAGATCATGGGCGAAACGTCGACGCGGCCCTCGCCGATCATGCGCATCGCGCTGGCGAAGTCGATATGGATATCCGGTCCGACCGAAGTCGTCAACTGGATGTTCTTGCGAAAAAGATCGAAGATGTCGGCCGTGTACTGCGTTGTCTTCGGGACGCCGAAGTTGATGAACCGCGCATTACGCCGGGCCAGTTTGACGCACAGGTTGAAGGTCTCTTCGACACCCACGACTTCGATCACCACGTCGGCCATCCGCCCGTCCGTGATTTCGGTCACGGCCTCCACCGGATCGGTGCCTGCCGAGTTCACGGTGTGGGTCGCCCCCATCTCCTTCGCGGCAGCGAGCCGGTTGTCGTGCTGGTCGATACCGATAATCAGCGCCGCGCCCAGGTTACGCATCATGGCCGTGAAGAGCAGTCCCATGGGGCCCTGGCCGACGATGGCGACCTCCGCGTTGAACCAGTGGCCCAGTTTGCGCAGGCAATACAACACGGTACCCAGGGGCTGGGCCATCAGAAGCTGCTCCTGGGGCAGTCCCTTCGGCAGCGGCGTCACGGACGTGCCCAGTCCGAGGAAATACTCGGCCATGGCGCTAGAGCCGGAGGGCAGGGCCAGGACGAGATCCCCTTCCCGGCATCCGTTCGACCAGGACTTCTCGATGACGCCTATACTCTCATGGAGGGAAACGCCCGGCGGCGCGGGGTAGTTCGCCGGACCCGTGAAAAGCGGATGGTCGCTGCCGCAAATGGCGGCGTTTACAGTTCGAACGAGCACGAGGTCCTTCAGCCCGTCCGGATCGGTCCGTTCCAGCGCGAGGTCCGGCCGTTCGGCTTCCACGATTTCGATGCGTTCCCGTTCGACGACCTGTCCCGCTTTCATCGGATTTCCTTTCCGAATACAGACGTATGTTTCCTGACAACCCATTGGTGCGACTGCATGCGCCGGCTACTGATCCAACCCGGGACGCCCGGACGCATCTTCCTGAATGTACCCGACCGGCGGGTATTGTCAAACCGAAACGGACGGGGCTGCGCGGGGTGGACCGTCAGGGTCTGTCATCACCGATGTAGATGTCGAAATAGCCCGTGTTGTTGCCCCAGAAGGGGTATTCGCCGTCACGGTCGCGCTTGATGCCCTTGAGCCAGGGTTTTCGCAGCGAAGCCTTCATGCCGTAGTAGAGAAACACGGCGCCCACGTCATCCGCGAGAATCCGCTGGGCCTGGTCGTACAATCGGAACCGCCGGGTCGCGTCCATTTCCGATGCCGCCTCGTCGACCAGGCGGTCGAATTCGGCGTTGATCCAGGGATGGCGGCTGTATCCGGCGGGCTGGGACCGCCACACCATGGCGAGCATGTTGTTCGGGTCGGGATAGTCGTAGTGGTACTGGATGAGGCTGAAGGGAATCTTTCGCTGGTACTGGGCGGTCCGGTAGGAGATGTTTTCGACGACCCGTATCGTCATATCGATCCCCAGGTGGGATTTGAGCATCTCCTGTATGGCCTGGCCGACCTGCTGCCGGCCCACATTGTTGATCCACATCTCGATCCTCGGAAACCCGCGTCCCTCCGGGTAACCCGCCTCGCGCAGGCGCTGTCTCGCCCGTTCCGGGTCGAAGCGCTGAATGTCCCGGTACTTGCCACCCGCGTAGCCGGGAAACCCCGGCGGCAGCATCGACCAGGCCGGCATGCCCATGCCCTGGAGCAGCACGCGGCAGATGGCCTCCCGGTCGATCGCGTGGCTGATCGCCTGGCGCACCTTCAGGTTGTCGAAGGGGGAAAAGTCCGCGTTGAAGAAGAGGAAATGGGTCATGAAATCCTTGCTGACGTGCAGTTCCCTGGACAGCCCCGGATGGCTCCGGATGCGCGGCAGATCGATGGGGGTAACGTCCTGCTGGTCGATCTCGTCGTTTTCGTAGGACAGCGTGCCGCCGGCCATCATGCGGGTATCCAGGAATTTCCCGATGATCCGCTCCACGAATCCCCTGTGGGGGCCGTTATAGTTCGGGTCCAGGACGAATTCGAAGCGGGCGCCGTGATCCCAGGACGCCAGTTTGAAGGTGGAGTTGGTCACGAAACGGCCGGGTTCGGACCAGCCCGGACCGTATTTTACCACCTGCCAGCGAGGCACAGGAACGGAGGTGGGGAAAGAGGCGATGTAGGGGAGATAGGGACAGGGAAGCGTGGTCCGGATTTCCAGTGTGTGGTCGTCGATGGCGCGGACGCCGACTGAATCCGCATTCCGGGTCTGTCCCTGGTTGAAGGCCTTCGCGCCTTCGATTTCATAGTAGAAGGAAGCATTTCGATTCGCGCTGGCCGGATCGACCATCCGCTTGAAGGCATACTCGAAATCGTGGGCCGTGACGGGCCGGCCGTCGCTCCACTTCGCGCCGCGGCGCAGGTGGAAGGTCCAGCGCGTTCCGTCGGGCGACGCCTCCCATCGATCGGCCGCCGCCGGCGTGAGTTCGTTGTTGTGATCCAGCCGGGTGAGGCCTTCGAAGGAAAACACCGCGCCGGTCGCCTCGTAGACGGCGATACCGATATCGAGCGTCGTGGGTTCGGGCAGGTGGAAGGAATAGACCTGCCCCTCGAGGGGCGCCGCGTCCGGCGGCATGGTTTTGCCCACCGAATTGACGGGCTGCGCCGTGGCCACGGACTGTACCGTGGCTACGGGCTGGCCTGAGTCGTTTTGAGCGACTTGAAAAACAGGAAGGAAAAGCAGCAGAAAACACAGCAGAAGGCCGGGATTCATGCGTACCTCCCCGTGGCTGCGCAGGTCTGAAACGCCATTCCCTGCCTGACCATATCCTGCCTGACCATTCCCGGCCTGACCATTCCCGTGCTATCCGGCAAAAATGGCGCGGTTGGAGATCCCCGAGCGGTAAGACGCCTGTTGAATGCCGCCGATGAACTGCGCGGTGCGGCCCGCCGGCGCCGATCCTTCGTACCACGCGCTGAACGACGCATTGAACTCCTGTATCCAGGCCCGGTTCGCTTCGGTGTCGTCACCGGCCACCACGTAGGCGTTGTTGAAGATGCCGTCCTCTTTGAGTCCGGTTCCGCCCGCCGCCTGGATGCGCGCATCCAGCGTCGAAAGCTGCAGGCCGGCGTCGTCGCCTCCCACGGCACTGGTCATGACTTCGGTCACGCCGCCATAGTGAATGGAGGTCCATGTGCTGAAACCGTCCTCCAGATCCCCGGACCGCGTGATGCCCACGTCGCCCGAGACCACCCGGGGCTGGGGTTCCACGATGCCGTCCAGGTTCGGGATGCGGGAGACCGGGTAGATCAGCCCGGCCGGCCGGTCGTCGCCGTAGTAGTCCTCGAAGACCCTCCGTACCGTGTCGATCCGCTCCCAGGTCTTCCCGGGCTCGTCGTCGACAGCGACCAGAATCTCCATCCAAACGGTCTGCTTCCGGAAATCGACACCGGCTTCGGCGAAGGGTTTCTCGTATTGCTCGTCCAGCACGAAGGCCGTTTCCTCCGCCAGGTCGGACCCGAGGGACGTGATGACCTTGCCGTCGCGGGTGTGCATGACCGAGGCTCCACTCGGCTGGTGGTCTCTCCAGTATCCGTAGTCGATCACGCCGTCTCCGATAGTGACGTGCTCGCCGCTGACGGCCTTGATCTGCACCTCGAACAGCGCCACGGGGTCCGGGAAGCCTTCGGGATGCGTAAACCGCGCCATGCGGTTGGAACGCAGCGGGCCGCCGGTCACCGCCTCGATCATCGGCGCGTACACGGTGTTGTAGTCGTCCTTGAGCCGGTCGCAGTCCTCGCGGTCGCCGGAAGGGGTCGTCCAAAGCACGTCCGTCTTGTAGACGTCGGACCAGTTCACGCCGCAGATCGTCAGGTTCCTGTTCAGGTTCTCGATCGTGCCGAACCACTCTGAGCCCACGTCGTTGGGATACTGCGTGCCCACATTTCCGCTCGGTTCGACCAGGCGGAATACCTGGTTGAGATCGTCCTTGACGAGCACTTCCGTGGGATTGGAAAAGATGGCGATGGGATTGTGCCTGACGATGCTGACCTGTGCCATGCGGTGATGTCCTTTCGGATCGGATTAGAATGACGGATATTTCATTGATTCAGGCCGTAGAAATTAAACGGTTGAACCGACAAAAACAAGCGTGAAAAGAAAGGAATGACGTTCATTCTCAGTCCAAGGCCATGCCTTTATCCACGGCAATGCATTGAGAAGACCGCAACGTGTTCGCGAGCGACCTCGCCTTCCACCGGAAGACCGGTGACGTTCAGCCTGCAGCGTCCGGGCGTGAAGACAGGATACAGATGGGCGTCGTAGATCGCCGCCTGGGCCTCGTCCTCGACGCGGGGATTGCGGAACAGTCCGGCATAGCGGTCCGTGAACAACTCGGAGAGCGGCGACCCCGCGCACCGGTCCTTCCAGGCTTTCTCCGCTGTCGCGACCCGCCGCAGTATTTCGGCGTGTTCACGCTCCAGGGCGCTCAGGTCGTTGACCAGCGCCGACACAAAGGCCCGAGTGACTGGGTGTTCGAAGGACGAGCCCCGGGCGCGCGTCACCGTATTGGCCAGTGCCGCCACTTCTCCCGTCCGGGACGCGTCCGGCAGGTGTACCAGGAGCAACCCGCAGGGACGCAGGGCGAAGGTGCCGAAGGACTTGGTGGGACTGACGGAGATCCAGAAGGGCACGTCGTTTTCGATGAAGGGGCGTATCTGGCCGTCATAGCTCATGGCCATAATCTCGTCGTATCCGCGGAACTCGAGGAGGCGGGCATACTCGAATCCGGAGTAGGCCCGGTCCAGCAGCACGGGACGGTCCTTCGACGCGTAGGCCCGTTCGCGCATGGTCTCGAGGGACTGGACGCGGCCGGTCGTATTCATCGGGCCCGCCTGGTAGACCGGCAGGAGGTCAGGCGCATCCATCACGTCACCGATGGGAAACTCGCGGCACGAGATCCTGCTCATCCGGGCGATCGCCTTGTATGCGGGCCAGGACAGTGCTTCCACGCCTATTGCCTGCAGATCCGGATAGAGCTGCAGGGTCATCTCTACCGCGGTCTTCACCGCGCCTGTGCCCGCGTCCGAGGGAATCAGCAGCGAGAAGCGGTCCCAGTAGTCCTTGGGGATGCGTTGCCACCGCAGCACCGCTTCCTTCAACGGAACGGCGAGGGACGCGGTACTTATGTACTCGCCGAGCAGGCTGTGGTCGATTTCGGCCCTGGCATGGTTGAGCAGCGTCTCGGAGGTCGGCCATGCCTTCCCCTTCCCGTCCACGACGATGCCGATGCCGTAGTTGTACCCATCGGGGTCCTGGTCGCATACGATCTTCGCGATCTGGTTGGCGTCCTTGCCCTGGGCGCTCAGCGCTTCCGCCGTTCGCTGTACGGCGGCGCCGAAGGTCGGTTTCATGCTCGCTCCGTTTCTTTTTAAGGAAGGAAACGCTAAAGACGGAAGGCTCACAGGAGGTAGACGAAAACGAACAGCAAGGGCCAGACGAGCACGACGAATCCCCAGAACATCCCGCCCATGGTCAATCCGTCGTGTGCTTCGCGGGTATACGCGCCTTTGCCGAACCTGCGCGACACGTAGAGCAGTCCCAGGACGGCGATGAAGACGTGCAGCGCGTGCATCCCGATCATTACGTAAAAAACCGCGCCGTAGATGTTCCGGGTGACGGTCAGGCCGAAGTCGATCAGCCGGATCCATTCCACGCCCTGCACCACCAGGAACAGGATGCCGAGCAGCGTGGCCGTGTTCAGCAAACGCCTGGAATGCGGCACGAGTCCGCGCCGGATGGACCGCCACGCTCCGAACATGGCCGCGCCGCTACCCAGCAGGACAAGGGTGTTGAAAAAGGACATCGTCACGGGGAGCCGGGGCTGGTCCGATGGCGGCCATTCCGGGTAACCCGCTCGTACAACGGCGAACGTGACGATCAGCGTCAGGAAGAGGACGGCCTCACTGGCAATGAACACCAGCATGCCCAGCACGTTGGTCCCCATGGCCGCCGGCGACGCGGGAGGGGAACCGGGCGGTCCGTCTTCACCGCCACCGCCCCGGCCGCCACCTCCACGGCCGTCACCACGGTTGTCACCGTGGCCGTTTCCGGTGTCGCGCCGATCCGATCCGGTATGCCCGCCGCCGGAGCCGGGGTCACGTTCCCACTCC